>NZ_JBFSPI010000051.1:0-36977 GCF_041464685.1 Vibrio sp. 10N.237.312.B06 | reverse complement strand
ACAGCTCGGAAGGATCCTTCAACCGATCACTTTGGCTTTAACTGATCGGCATTACCCCTAAAGGAGCATTTTATTTATCACTGACACACTAATGTAAATATTAGTACGGTGAGATATTCGAAAGCGACTGAATATGAACCGTGATCTCTTCGCGATCGTGGTAAAGGTGCTTCGCCTGCATCTTGAACTTCACTTTGTTATCAATCAGGAACTGTTTTAGGTTTTCGATATCCTGCAGAACTTCATCGTAACGGCCTTTCATTGGCAGTTTAAGGTTGAACAGTGCTTCTTTCGCCCAGCCTTTGATGATCCACTCCCCCATTAAATGAGCAACACGAGCCGGCTTCTCAACCATGTCACAGATAATCCAAGTGACGTTCTTACGGTCAGGTTCGAATTTAAAACCATCCACCATGTGGTGCTTAATTTGACCCGTTTCCATTAGGCTGTCTGCCATCATGCCGTTATCAACACAGTGAACAAACATAGAGCGCTTAACCAATTGGTAAGTCCAACCACCTGGACACGCGCCTAAATCTACGCCCCACATACCCGGAGCCAGACGTTCGTCCCACTCATCACGAGGGATGAATACGTGGAATGCTTCTTCTAGCTTCAATGTAGAACGGCTTGGTGCATCTGATGGGAATTTCAAACGAGGAATACCCATGAAGAACTGTGAGTTGTTAGTTGGGTAAGAGTAACCAACAAAACAGTGACCCGGAGCGATAAAGCATAAATGAAGCACTGGCTTCTTAGCGTTGTCTTTCGCTGTCATCAGCCCTTTACCGCGCATTGCCTGACGCATTGGCACAGTAAACTTACGGCAGAACTTCAAAAGCTCTTTCGCTTCATTAGTGTCTGGTGTTTCAATACGGATATCGCCACAACGTGGGAAACCTTCTTTCTCAGAAAGCGCCTCAAGAATTGGAGAAATACGATCATCAGTCGGCAGATCTTTGATTTCAACCGCTACCGCGATCATTTGACGAGCAAAGATCAACGATTGGAAGTCGATCTCTTTTACCAGTTTATCGGCTTCGCCTGCTTGATAACATTCAAACAATACAAAGCCTGTATTGTTCTTTAAGCGAGGAAAACCAAACACTTCCAGTTGTGTAGCCTTGTCTTGAATTTCGCCAGCACATTCTTTTTCAAAACCAGAGCGACAATAAAGTAGTACGTGTTTCACTGAGTTACCTCTTTTATATTCAAAGCAGCGAAGGAGAAGACTCCCCAACCAATGATAAATAGTAGACCACCAAACGGAGTGATAGGGCCAAACCATTTTATTCCTGTCAGTGCCAAGCCATAAAGGCTGCCACTAAAACAAAGGATGCCGATGATAAAGCAAATTGCCGCAATGAAAAAATATTTTTGTGATTTAGCACCAAGTTTCATCTGTAGCAGAGCACCACACGCCAATATTGCTAGTGTATGGATAAACTGGTACTGAACACCTGTCTCAAACACGTCTAGCAGATACTCTGGCAAGACAGCTTTTAACCCGTGAGCGGCGAAGGCACCTAGCATTACGGCTATTGCGCCAGAGATACCTGAAAAAGTGAGTAAATACTTACTTCTCATTAAGTACCTCTTTGATAAACGCCGATAGTTTCTCAACGGTTAACGCTATGTTCTGCTGTTCGGTGTAGCCAGAGCTCTTACGAGGCTTAAAGCTGTGATCGCCATCAGGAATAAACTCAACACGAATCGAATCCGACAGGTCGAAATCAGCAAACTCTTCTCGCTTACCAAAGGTATCACGTTCACCCTGCAGAATAAGACACGGCTTTGCTAACTCAGCCAAGTGCTCACCTTTGTATTTCTCTGGTTTGCCTGGCGGATGGAAAGGAAAGCCTAAACAGGCCATTGCAGCCACCTTATCAACTTCAGACAAATGGCTCGCCATACGTCCTCCCATCGACTTACCGCCAATCACAAGCTTATCGGCATCTACCTGTCCGATAATATCTTGGTAAGCTTCGAGCAGTTTAGGGGCTCGATCAGGTGGACGACGCTTACCATCTTCAGCACGTTTGATCATGTAAGGGAAATTAAAACGAATCACTCGTATCCCTTTAAACGCCAACCCTTTTGCTACCGACTGCATGAACTCATGATCCATACCTGCGCCAGCACCATGTGCAAAGATAAAGGTTATTGGGTTGTCTTCACCATCAATGATGAGGTTATTCATCAAGTAAGTCCTCTTGTTCACTTTGCGCTTTCGCCAACATCCAATCACGGAAAGTCGCAATACGCCCCATGTCAGCTTGTTTCTCATGACACACTACATAGAAGGCGTTCTTACTTACCAACACTTCATCAAAAGGTGCAATCAAACGACCTGCTTCGATTTCAGGTTGCGCCAACACATTATTACCCAAAGCAATACCTTGCCCGTGAGCGGCCGCCTGCAATACCATGGTTGAGTGACTGAAGATAGGGCCATGATTAACGTTTACCCCATCAATACCATTTTGCTTAGCAAACTGTTTCCAATCCTTTCGTGATGTATCATGCAGTAGCGTATGACATGCCAAATCACTGAGAAATTCTAAAGGTTTAGCTCCTAGCAGCACGGAAGGTGAGCAAAGAGGGATCAAATATTCTTGGTAAAGCTTATCGGCTCTGAGCCCCGACCAATTCCCTCGGCCATAGTAAATAGCCACGTCTACATCATCGGTCAACGAGCCTTCATCCATATCAACGGCTTTGATTCTTACATCAATATCAGGTTCTTGCTGATTAAAGTCAGCGAGCCTTGGTACCAACCATTGAATAGCAAAACTCGGCGGCAAACTGATGGTCAATGCGCCCTTCTCACTTCGCTCAAGCACTTTGTCTGTCGCTTCTGCCAGTGATGTAAAAATATCTTTGATATCCAAGAAGTAGCTTTGGCCTTCTTCCGTCAGCAACAAAGAGCGATTTCTTCGACGAAACAGCTTCAAAGACAAGAATTCTTCAAGCGCTTTAATCTGATGACTCACTGCAGCTTGAGTAACAAACAACTCTTCTGCGGCACGCGTAAAACTCAAGTGTCGAGCCGCGGCTTCAAACACTCTTAGCGAGTTTAATGGGGGTAATCGACGAGACATAGTTACTCTCTAAATAAGCATTAGTTTTTTTTATCTGAAACATTATAATTTGTCCATTGCCTAGCGGCCAGAGAAATTCTATATTTCATCCCGCAGCAGCTAGCCTGAACGGCTTGATTCTCTCTAGAATCAATTGGTTTAGCTCCTGCGATGTTGTGTTTGCAAACTCGTTCTTTTCGAGTTGGGTAGAGTTCTACCAAATGTTTTGTTGCAGTTCTATACTGAAACGAGACATGTACTTCCTGTATTTATTTTGACCTGTCTGTCAAATTTGTTACACCGCCTTATGGGCGGTGTTTTTTTATGTGCAAAGAAAAGTAACAACAAGTTTATCAATAGCTGTACTAATTAATCTTTGTTATTTTTCATCGTCAATCACAGAATCAGACACCCACTCAAATAATCAACTGAACACATACAAATAGCACCATTGAGTTGCATTAAAAAGTAACAGAATACTTCAAGATACTCACACTTCTTCAGTACTTATAGACCCGTTTAGAGCTCACCAGTTCTATCAATCAAAAATTTTAAAGCTGAGCATGACGATAGCACGTCCAAACGCATGCCTCTGTCTACTGTCAATCCTTCATCATAGACAATAAAAAAGCCGCTTACTTTTCAGTCTGCGGCTTTGCAAAATTATTAACGGTTGGTCAACACACCACTATGGGCGGTAAACCTTAACGTTGTGGAAGCCTTGTTCTTGCAAGTAAAGCGCTTGCAGACGGCTCATGACACCACGGTCACAGTACAACAAGTACTCTTTCGATTGGTCTAGGTCACCAAACTGAGTTGAAAGCTTGAAGAACGGGATGTGTTTGATTTCAACACCATCGATCTCTAGCGGGCTTTCATCTTCTTCGTCTGGGCTACGGATATCAAGAACGACAGCGTGCTCAGCAACGGCTTGAACTTGCTCCACTTCTGGTGCCTGTTCTTGGCTCTCTTTCTCGATATCACGGATATCCATAATACGAGCATTCTCGATCACTTGCTCTAGCACTTCGAAGTTAAACTTAGCTTCTTCCGCTTCTAGTTTGCCTTTCTTCGCTTTCACGGTTGGCTTCTTAGAGATAACACCACAATACTCAGGCATTACTTTAGCGAAGTCTTCAGTACCAATCTTGCGAGACAGGTCGATGATATCTTCTTTATCCCAGTTGATCAGTGGACGAAGGATCAAAGTGTCCGTCACGTTGTCGATATGACGCAGGTTAGTTAGCGTTTGGCTAGAAACCTGACCAAGAGCTTCACCCGTTACTAGTGCTTCGATACCGAAACGCTCTGCAACCATACCACCAGCACGCATGAACATACGCTTAAGAACAACGCCCATTTGGCCATCTTCAACGTTCTCAAGGATCTCTGCAACTACAGGTTCAAAATCAATAGAGATGAACTTCACCTTTGCAGATGAACCGTATTTATCCCATAGATAATGAGAAACCTGCTTAACACCAATCTCGTGAGCAGGGCCACCAAGATTGAAGAAGCAGTAATGCACTTTAGAACCACGTTTGATGTGTAAGTAGCTTGAAACACCAGAATCAAAGCCACCAGAGATCAAGCTAAGCAGATCTTCTTGAGTACCAAGAGGGAAACCACCTAGGCCTTTATGACGTTCAATAACTTGGTTTAGCTTATCGTTCTCGACTTCAACTTTAACGGTAATATCTGGATTTTTCAGTTTTACTTTTGCTGATTCAACCGCTTGGTTTAGACCGCCGCCTACGTAGCGTTCTAGCTCGATAGAAGTAAAGTCATGCTTACCACGACGCTTAGCACGTACAGAGAAAGTCTTACCTTCAATAAGAGCACCGCTACGCTCAAGAACTTGCTCGTAAATATTGTGCAGGTCTTTAAATTCTGATTGCTGAACTTCAAGGGAGTGATGAATACCCGGAGTTTGCGTCAATACTTCAAGTGTTTCTTTAAAGTATTTGTCGCTCTCAGACGTCACTTCGATATGGTCACGGCGGTTGAAGACAGCCACAGACTCAGTACGACGCTGAAGAATAGTACGAATATTACGTTCTAGAATCTTTGTGAAGCGCTTACGCACCGATTCACTTTTTACAAAAATTTCCGGGTGGGGCTTAACAATAAATTTCATAGTACTTTCACGCCAATAAGGTTCACAATTTTAATAGGTTCATCACCACGTAAAAGGTCATTTCACATAGTTATTGAAGCAATAATAGATCAATATTAAATCTAAGGGCGCGAATTATACATGAGAAAATCAAACAAGGAAAAGAGTGCGTGCTTTGGTGCCATTAATAAACTCACCTTAGTTACAAACTATCGTCTCGATTTCATCCGAGCTCATTTATCCATATCTTCTCTTCTCTTCTCTTCTCTTCTCTTCTCTTCTCTTCTCTTACTAGCTTGGTACAAACCCTTTTGTGTATCAGACAAAGAAAAAGCCCAATCTACGACAGATTGAGCTTTGGGATGCATATTCTTGGTAAATACTATTCAGTGATTACTGGGACTTCTTCACTGTAAAGCGGTTCGCCCTGCATAATACTGATTTCAACACGACGGTTTAAGCTACGTTGCCATTCAGTATCGTTCGGCTCTACTGGCTCAGTATCAGCCATACCACGCACTCTTAAGCGTTGATGAGAGAAACCACGGACCTTTTCCATCTCTTGAGCCACAGACACCGCACGCTGCGATGACAAATCCCAATTAGAGCGATAAAGCTCAGAATCAAGACGTTGATTATCAGTATGCCCAGAGATTCGGACAATGCCCGGAACATCTTTCACTAACTCAGCAACCTGTCTAACCAATGGTCGGAACTTAGGTTGTAGGAAAGCAGAACCCGATGGGAATGCGCCTTTTTCACGAATTCGAATCACAATTTGCTGGCCAAGGTTTTCCACCTCAATCGCGCCTTGGTCGATCTCTCGCTCCAACGCCTTCTTGATGCTCTCCATCAAGGTTTCCATCTCTTGAGACTGTTCTTGAGCTTGCTGTTGCTGCTGATCTGATTCTGAGTTTTGGTTGTTGTGCGCAGAAACCTCTGCTGATTTACCCCCCGTCATCTTGCCCTGATCACGCATCGTACCGCCAGCACGCTCAGATTCCCCTTCATGAAACTCTAGAGTTTGCTGCGTAATATCAATGGTTTGCTGCATGATTACATCAATAGGCGTCGGTTCTGGGCGACCAGGACGAAACTCCTGCGCAATAATGCTGGTACCTTTAGGAATGTCTTTTACTTCCAAGCGGTTTTGTACACCAAACGCGAATTTCATTGAGCCTGCGATCTGTTTAAATTTCAGTACGTCCATCTCAGAGAATGAGAGGAGCAGTACAAAGAAACACATCAACAATGACATCAAGTCAGCAAATGTTCCCATCCATTGTGGCAAACCCGGAGGGGGACATTTACATGGATTTTCTTCATCCATTTTTATTCCCCTTAAGCCATTTCACCATCAATCGTACGTTTACCTTCGTTAAGGTAACTCTTCAGATAACCGTCAATAACTCGTGGGTTTTGACCATCTTGAATCGCGAGTACGCCATCCATCACCAAACGACGATTCAGTGTCTCTTGGTCACGACGTAGAGCAAGTTTGTCCGCGATAGGGAAGAACACCATGTTCGAAAGAATTGCACCATATAGAGTGGTTAAAAGTGCAACCGCCATCGCCGGCCCGATCGCTTTTGGATCATCCATGTTCGAAAGCATGGCAACCAAACCAACCAAGGTACCAATCATACCCATTGCGGGTGCAACATCACCAAAAGCTGTAAATACTTTAGCGCCCTGTTCGTGACGTTCTGTGGTTAACGCGATGTCTTTTTGCAGTGCTGCACGCACTACATCACCATCATGGCCATCAACCAATAGGTCGATACCCTTTTGCATGAAACTGTTGCTGATTTCCATCTCTTCAAGTGCTAAGAAACCGCCTTTACGCGCGGCATCCGCCATCTCTACGACTTTAGCAATAAGATCTTCTGGCTCATCGGCTTTAAACATAAATGCTTTACCGGCAATTTTTGCCGCACCAAAGAACTGTCCCATGGTGAATTTCATTAGAACAACAAACGTTGAACCACCAATCACGATCAAAACGGATGTCGTGTCATAGAACATCCCGAGGCTTCCACCTAGGATCATTGCCATAATTACGAAGGCAAATCCACCAATCAAACCTATTAGGGTTGCTAAATCCACTGAGCACTCCTCATGCTTTTTTACAGTTCTACGTCGACGATAATATTCTTATCGGCAAGATTATAAGATCTTTTAGTTAATTCTTCGTCTAAGTATCACACTTTTCGTTTTTGAATCACAACTATTGGCTTACTTTGGCCTTATCCAAAGCGTATAAACTCGATAAAGCCACGGTTATTCAATCAAAGTAAATTCAAGCGCCTTAAAAACGAACTTTCTAGCAAAAATTCTTGGTTACATTTGACCATCTCAGCGGCCTAGGGTAACGTTCGTTCATCTTTCCAAACGCAGATTTATTATGGCTACTAAGAAACCTGAAAATATGAGCTTTGAAGCGGCTATCGAAGAGCTTGATGGCTTGGTTGATCAACTAGAAAATGGTGATCTAGCTTTAGATGATGCGCTGAAAAAGTTCGAACGAGGCATCTCCCTCGCTCGTGCTGGTCAAAGTAAACTAAACGACGCTGAACAGCGTGTTAGCATCCTGCTGCAAAATGATGAAAATGCAGAACTGAGTGACTTTAACCCACAACCTGAATAACAAATTGTATGAGATCCCCTATGATCGAGACGTTATTGTCTTATCAAGCACGTAATAACGAGCAACTTAACCTTTGGCTTGATCGCCTGCCACACCAAAATCAGAATCTCATTAACGCGATGCGTTATGGGTTACTTTTAGGCGGCAAACGCGCACGTCCGTTTCTTGTCTACATTACAGGGGAAATGCTCGGTTGCACTGCGGAAGAACTCGACACTCCAGCTTCAGCAATCGAATGCATTCATGCCTATTCTCTGATTCACGACGACCTTCCAGCAATGGACGACGACGAATTGCGTCGTGGCCATCAGACTTGTCACATCAAATACGATGAAGCAACGGCAATTTTAACTGGCGATGCACTACAAACTCTCGCGTTTACTATACTTGCGGAAGGCACATTAAGTGCTGACGGGGAAAGCAATCGCGTTCGAATGATTCAACGCCTAGCAGAAGCGTCTGGTGCACAAGGTATGTGTATTGGACAAGCACTTGATATTGAAGCTGAAAACCGCTCTGTCACGCTAGAGGAGTTAGAAGAAGTTCACCGTAACAAGACTGGCGCTCTAATGAAGAGTGCGATTCGTTTAGGTGCTCTGTCTGCTGGCGAAAAAGCGTTTGAAGTGATGCCTCAATTAGACAAGTACGCCGATGCCATTGGATTAGCATTCCAGGTTCAGGATGATATTTTAGATATCACTAGTGATACTGAAACTTTGGGTAAGCCACAGGGTTCTGACCAAGAATTGAACAAAAGCACCTACCCTTCTTTGTTAGGTTTAGAGGGCGCTCAAGAAAAAGCGCAAACTCTGCTACAGGAAGCGCTTCAAGCTTTGGCTGCAATCCCATACAATACCCAGTTACTCGAAGAGTTCGCCCGATACGTCATCGAGCGCAAGAACTAAGACAATAAGCGCGCATTACCTATGACTCTTGATATATCCAAGTACCCAACTCTTGCTTTGGCTGATAAGCCAGAGGACTTGCGTCTACTTCCAAAAGAGACGCTTACACAGCTTTGTGATGAATTACGCACCTATCTTCTAAACTCAGTGAGCCAGTCAAGTGGCCACTTAGCATCGGGCTTAGGTACGGTAGAGCTAACCGTTGCTCTGCACTACGTGTACAACACGCCTTTTGACCAGTTGGTTTGGGATGTTGGTCACCAAGCCTACCCGCACAAGATCCTTACAGGTCGTCGTGACCGCTTATCGACTATCCGTCAAAAAGATGGACTGCACCCATTCCCATGGCGTCAAGAGAGCGAATACGACACGCTTTCTGTTGGTCACTCTTCAACATCGATCAGCGCCGGACTTGGTATGGCGATCAGTGCGAAGAAAGAGGGCAAGAACCGTAAAGTCGTGAGTGTGATTGGTGATGGCGCGATTACCGCAGGTATGGCCTTCGAAGCGATGAACCACGCGGGTGATATTCACAATGACATGCTGGTTATCCTGAACGATAACGAGATGTCGATCTCTGAAAACGTCGGTGCTCTGAACAACCATCTAGCTCAAGTTCTTTCTGGCAGTCTTTACACGTCAATTCGTGAGGGTGGCAAGAAAGTGCTATCGGGCGTTCCGCCGATTAAAGAGCTCGTTCGTCGTACAGAAGAACATCTAAAAGGCATGGTTGTCCCTGGCACCATGTTTGAAGAGTTAGGCTTTAACTACATTGGTCCGGTTGACGGTCACGATGTGAATGAGCTGATTAAAACGCTTAAGAACATGAGAGACCTAAAAGGCCCTCAGTTCCTGCATATCATGACCAAGAAAGGCAAAGGCTACGAGCCTGCAGAGAAAGATCCAATCGGTTACCACGGCGTACCGAAATTCGATCCCGCACACTCAAGTCTGCCTAAGAGCACCAGCTCGAAACCAACTTTCTCTAAGATTTTTGGCGACTTCCTGTGTGATATGGCTGCGCAAGATCCTAAGCTGATGGCAATTACGCCAGCAATGCGTGAAGGTTCTGGCATGGTACGTTTCTCGAAAGAGTACCCAGAGCAATACTTCGATGTAGCGATTGCTGAGCAACACGCAGTGACACTAGCAACGGGTATGGCGATTGCGGGTGATAAGCCGATTGTGGCTATCTACTCGACGTTCTTACAACGTGGCTACGATCAACTGATCCACGATGTCGCTATCATGGATCTACCGGTTATGTTCGCTATTGACCGTGCAGGTCTTGTTGGAGCCGATGGTCAAACACACCAAGGTGCGTTCGACTTAAGCTTTATGCGCTGTATTCCAAACATGGTGATCATGGCACCAAGCGACGAAAACGAATGTCGCCAAATGCTATACACTGGCCACAAGCATACAGGTCCAAGTGCCGTTCGTTATCCTCGTGGTAATGGTATGGGCACCGAGATTCAAAGTGAGTTTACCGCACTTGAGATTGGTAAAGGTCGTATCGTTCGCGAAAGAAAAAAAGCAAAAGATGGCTTGAAAGTCGCTATCCTAAGCTTCGGTACTTTCCTTGAGAGTGCACTTCAAACGGCTGACGCTATCGATGCAACAGTGGCTGATATGCGCTTTGTGAAGCCACTCGATGAAGCTCTGATCAAACAACTTGCTGCTGACCACGATGTACTTGTGACAATCGAAGAAAACGCGATTGCAGGTGGTGCCGGCGCGGGTGTGATTGAATTCTTGATGAAAGAAAAGCTACTGATGCCAGTATTGAACCTTGGTCTACCAGACAAGTTTATTGCTCAAGGTACTCAAGGCGAACTGCATGAAGAGCTTGGCTTAGATGCTAAAGGCATAGAGAAATCTATCTCTGATTACCTTGCTAAATAGCCTTAACACGTAAGCTCTAAAGTCGTAAGCAATAAAAGCAAAAAAGGTTGGCCCTAGGGTCAACCTTTTTAGTATCCGAGACTTAGCTTAATGTGCTTGCAACTAAATCTTAATCCTTCAGCTAACTTAAACTAACCAGCCCGCGAAATGTGCAACTGCGTACAAGGCAACAGCCGCCATAATACCTGCCACAATATCATCAATCATGATACCTAAGCCGCCGTGTACTCGTTTATCTAGCCAGCCAATAGGCCAAGGCTTCACCATATCGAAAAAGCGAAATAGGACAAAACCAGTGAATAACCATTTCCAGTCATCCGTAGGGATATTCAATAAAGGCACTAGACCCATGGTGATCCAAAAGCCCGCAAACTCATCCCATACGATAGAGCCATGGTCGTGTACACCCATATCATCAGATGTCACCTGGCAGATCTTGATACCGATAATACAACTAACAACCACTACTGCGACATAAGCAGGAAACGGTAACTGAACCAGCAATAGATAGAATGGAATCGACGCAAGCGTGCCCATTGTGCCTGGAATAATCGGCGATAAGCCACAGCCAAAACCCGTAGCCAATAAGTGCCAAGGATTTTTAAGAGAAATAAGAGAAAGTGGATTTGTCATCAATTAACCTTAAAGTGATCGTAACCAGTTAAGTTCCAGCTTAGTGGTTCACCATTATTGTGTAATTCAAAATATTCTACAGGTCTTATCTGGCCAATGCAGGTGACTTTTGTACCTGTGTGCGACAAAGCACTTTCCAATGAACCTTTATTTTCTTCCGGCACGGTAAAGCAGAGTTCGTACTCTTCACCACTGGTCAACGCATACTGCTGTGCAGAAGCGGTATCAGAAGAGAATTGAAGTAATTCAGCAGAGATTGGTAACGCACTCACATCAATGCTTGCACCGACCTGAGAACGCTTAAGGATGTGTTTTAAGTCTGCAATAACGCCATCAGAGATATCAATAGCCGATGAAGCTAGGTTCACGAGCGCCTGACCCGCCAATACTCGTGGAGAGCTGATGTAGTGCCTCTCTTCTAGCTCAAGTGCATAAGGCTTAGCTTTGTTCTGTTCTGGGTCTAATATCACCTCTAGCCCAGCTTTGCTGTCACCTAAGTTACCCGTTACGTAAATCCAGTCCCCCACTTTCGCACCATCTCTGCGTAGTGCTCGGCCTTCTGGCACAAAGCCCTGTACAGTCAGCGTTAAACTCAGCGGCCCTTTGGTCGTATCACCACCAATAAGTTGAATACCAAAATAGTCTGCAAGTTTGAAGAAGGAATCACAGAAGGGAGCAAGCCATTCTTCATCGACTTCTGGCATGGTTAACGCAAATGAAACCCAGGCAGGCGTCGCACCCATCGCCGCAAGATCGCTAATGTTCGAAGCCAAAGCCTTATGTGCCACCCAAGCTGGGTTTGCCTCTGCTAAAAAGTGCGTGCCCGCGACTAAAGTATCCGTGCTAATCGCTATCTCAACATTGCCCGGCGCTTTGACCAAAGCACAGTCATCGCCAGCAGCCAGATGTACGTCTTTACGTTGTGGTTGTCGATTTACAAAATATTTTTCAATCAGGTTAAATTCGCCAGACATCACATGCCCTATCTTTAGTCTTCATACAAATCACCGTAATTATTAATATTACAGAAATTTAGTTACAAAAAAGGCCAGCATAAAAGCTGACCTTTAGATTCAATATACGAACGTCTTATTTCTTACGAACGTGCGGTGCAGCTTTATCAAGCACACCGTTAACAAACTTATGGCTGTCTTCTGCTGCGAATACTTTCGCAAGCTCGATAGCTTCGTTGATAACCACTTTGTATGGTACATCTTCGCGACGAGTCATCTCGTACATAGCTAAACGTAGAAGCGCTAGTTCCATCAAATCCAGATCTTGCATAGGGCGAGATACGAATGGACGAAGCTTGCTATCAAGTTCCATGTGGCTAAGAGCAACACCAGTTAGTAGGTCGCGGAAGTATGCAACGTCTGTTTCTGGCATAGCTAGAGCAGGTTCTGCGGCATGATGCTCTTCTTCATCATACTTACCACCAGATAAGAACTGTTCTTCAACGGTAGCAATATTTTCTTTAGTAATTTGCCAAGAATAAATTGCTTGTAGAGCAAATTGACGTGCGTTACGACGTGCGGCTGGTTTCACACTGGCCCCCATTAGGAATCGATTTCAGAAAGAACGTTGATCATCTCAAGTGCGCTAAGTGCGGCTTCTGCACCCTTATTACCAGCCTTGGTTCCTGCGCGTTCAATAGCTTGATCGATCGTATCAACAGTAAGAACACCAAACGCTACTGGAAGAGAAAATTCCAGAGACACTTGTGCCAAACCTTTATTACATTCACTACAAACATAGTCAAAGTGAGGTGTACCGCCACGGATTACTGTACCAAGAGATACAATCGCATCGAACTTACCTGTTTTTGCAACGCGTTGCGCTACAAGTGGAAGTTCTACTGCACCAGGGCAACGAACAACAGTGATGTTGTCTTCGCTTACTTGTCCATGACGCTTTAAAGTATCGATTGCACCAGAAAGTAAACTTTCGTTAATAAAACTGTTGAAACGAGCAATAACGATAGCAATTTTTGCATTTGGCGCTGGGAAGCCACCCTCGATCACTTTCATAAGCCTTCCTTTAACTATTTTCATCAAGTGAGAATCGCCGGATTCTAGCACAAAACTGTGAGCAATATCTAATGCTAATTTAGAAGAACAGACACCGGAGATGTAAAGATCATAACGCAGCGCTGCGGCCAACCATATTGGAGCAGCAAGTAGCCAAACTTGTGTATTCGACACGTTTTGAATCGGGCTTGGCTACTTTGCTCTTTTATCGAAATTAACCCCTAAAAGAGCCACTGAAATCATCGGTAAATTATGTCGCTATAAACGGACAGACGTCATCTTACTCGCAAACGTATTCAACAACGTTAAGGCCAAAACCACCCAATGCGTGGTAACGCTTAGTGCTTGAAGACAACAAACGCATATCATGAACACCTAGGTCTTGTAGAATCTGAGAACCCACACCAACACGACGAGAAGTACCCTGCTTCTTAGCCATGGTTGGCTGCTCGTTCTTATCTTGCGCTTCGAATGTCTTCACTTTGTGAATCAAAGAATCAGAAGACTCTTCGTTGCCCAGAATAACCAGCACACCGCCTTCATCGCCAATACGCTTCATCGCTTTATCTAGCGACCAGCTACGCTCTGTACCACGGTCTGAATGAAGCAGGTCAGTGAACGTGTCATGCAGGTGAACACGCACCAAAGGAGCACCTTCGGTTAAGCTGCCTTTTTGCATTGCATAGTGGATCTGGTTATCGATCGTGTCACGGTAAGTCACAAGCTCAAAGTCACCAAACTCTGTTGGCAAATGGCATTGTGCTACACGTTCAATCGTCGTTTCTGTGTTGTTGCGGTATTCAATCAAGTCAGCAATGGTGCCTAATTTGATATCGTGTTTTTCAGCGAAGACTTCAAGATCAGGACGACGTGCCATGGTGCCGTCGTCATTTAGGATCTCAACGATAACAGACGCAGGCTCACAGCCTGCTAACCGAGCTAAGTCACAACCTGCTTCAGTATGGCCTGCGCGCGTTAGAACACCACCTTCTTGAGCAGTCAGAGGGAAGATATGGCCAGGTTGAACTAAGTCAGCCGCTTTTGCGTCTTTTGCCACAGCAGCTTGAACGGTAACAGCGCGGTCTGATGCAGAAATACCGGTTGTTACGCCCTCTGCCGCTTCAATTGAAACCGTAAAGTTCGTCGTGTATTGAGCGTTGTTGTCTTGAACCATAGGCGCTAGACCCATGCGATGTGAACGCTCTTTGGTCAACGTTAAGCAAATTAAGCCACGGCCATACATCGCCATGAAGTTAATCGCTTCTGGCGTAACATGTTCAGCTGCCATGATCAGATCGCCTTCATTTTCGCGATCTTCATCATCCATCAGGATAACCATTTTCCCTAGGCGAATGTCTTCAATAATTTCTTGAGGAGTACTAATTGGCATTGTTCTATATCCTTTGAAATGGTTCTGCTTCCTAGAACCGACACTATTTAAACCTGATGATATTGCTGCGCTTTTACAAAGTACTCTTTAGCAAGCTTTGTACAAACAGTTAAGCAAAACCATTCTGCTGTAAGAATTCCATCGTCAATCGAGATTCAGGCTCAGACTCTTGCTGTTGGCCTTGAAGTAGACGCTCCATATAGCGCGCTAATACATCGACTTCTAGATTCACTTTGCGACCAACATTGAATTGATCGATGGTGGTTTCTGAAGAGGTGTGAGGAACGATCGTCAGCTTAAAAACATTCTTGCGTAAATCATTCACCGTTAGGCTAATGCCATCTACGGTGACTGAACCTTTTTGAGCCACGTACTTTGAGATATCTGCAGGCATTTCTACCCAGAACTCAATCGCACGACCGACTTGGTTACGCTCAACAATCTCACCCACGCCATCAACGTGACCCGATACAATATGACCACCGAAACGCGTGGTCGGTAACATTGCTTTCTCTAGGTTGACCTTATCGCCAGCTTGGTAATCGACAAAACCCGTTTTTTTCAGGGTCTCAAGCGAAAGGTCTGCACTGTAGCTATGGTCGTTATACTCAACAACCGTCAAACAAACACCATTGGTCGCGATACTGTCGCCTAACTTGACGTCAGCCATATCAAGATTACCAACATTAACCGTTACGGTGATGTCTTCTCCGCGGGGAGTGATTGCACTCAATGTACCTACGGCTTCTACAATTCCTGTAAACATTTTAAAACTCTTTTTGTTGTCAACGACATGTATTTGGTTAGCAGAACTATTTCCACTATGGTTTCGTTACTATTTGTTTCGCGACTATTGGTTTCGCGACGATGCGAATATCCACACCAACCTGTCGAACATCTTTAATTTCTAGGTCAATCACATCAGACATTGAAGTGAGCCCTAATGCGCCCATCAAACCTCGTCCGTCACTGCCCATTAGTTTAGGTGCTAAATAGAGGATTAGCTCATCCACCAACTGTGCTTCAATCAAGCTTTTTGCCAATGTCGCGCCCGCTTCGACCCAAATATGATCAATATGGTTCGCTGGCAATTGACGCATCAAATCGTGTAAATCAAGCTGACCAGTATCCGTTGTTCTGACCTCAATATCAGCAGAGGTTTCAGCAACTCTCAATACCGAAGTTGGAGTCTGGAATAACTTGAGTTCAGGACGCAGTTGGTTTTGACGATCGAGAATCACGCGAATCGGCTGACGCAGCTCGTCTTCAGCGTAATGACCTTTGATACTGCTTGGCAACTCTGCCCAGCGAACATTCAACGACGCGTTGTCTTCAATCACTGTCTGGCTAGTTGATAACACCGCACCTGATTTTGCTCGGTAGTTCTGAACATCACGACGCGCTTCTGGCGATGTGATCCACTGGCTTTGACCATTTTCCAATGCCGTTTGCCCATCAAGGCTAGCGGCCATCTTTAACTGAACGAATGGCATGCCCGTTTGCATACGCTTGATAAATGCAGGATTCAAATCGAGAGCATCTTGCTCAAGCAAACCGATTTCAACCTCAATACCCGCCTCGCGTAGCATCTTGATACCACGGCCTGCGACTTTAGGGTTTGGGTCCTGCATGGCACAAATCACTTTTGAAACTTGAGCCTTAATCAAACCTTCAGCACAAGGCGGCGTTCTACCGTAATGAGAACAAGGTTCAAGTGTGACATAAGCGATCGCACCTTTTGCCTTATCACCCGCCATTCTCATAGCGTGTACTTCGGCATGAGGTTCGCCTGCTTTAGCATGAAAACCTTCACCAACGATCTGACCGTCGGTTTGTACAATGACACAACCCACATTAGGGTTTGGCGCAGTAGTGTAAATGCCGCGTTTGGCTAACTTAATAGCACGCGACATCATTTGAAAATCTAGGGGAGTAAAATTAGACATGATTGAGGGGTTAGTCCTCTAATTTAGCGATTTCTTCGCCAAACTCTCGGATGTCTTCAAAGCTGCGGTAAACAGAGGCAAAACGAATGTACGCCACTTTGTCCAATTCTTTCAATTGGCCCATCACAAGGTTACCAATCATCTCGCTTGGTACTTCACGCTCACCAGTCGCACGGAGTTGTGACTTAATCGTGCTGATCGCAAGTTCAATCGCATCAGCACTCACTGGGCGTTTTTCTAGGGCGCGCTGCACACCACCGACCATTTTATCTTCATTAAATGGTTCGCGGTTTCCATTCGACTTTATGACTTTAGGCATCACAAGTTCTGCCGATTCGAAAGTCGTAAAACGTTCACTACATGCAAGGCATTGACGGCGACGACGAACCTGATGGCCATCGGCTACCAGTCTTGAATCGATTACTTTAGTGTCGTTCTCTGAACAAAAAGGACAATGCATATCACCTCCAAATAATTGAATATCAGTGTAACGGAATTGCCAAACGTTAGGAAAGAAAAAGGGCCAATTAAGGCCCTTTTGTGTGGTAATTCATTGATTATTGCTACTCGATCGCCATTTCAAAAATGAGCTGAGGAGTAAAATTAACGACCAGCGTTAACCGCGAACTAAATAGTTCGCTTTACCTACCCACTTGTAGCTTGTCAGCTCTTCTAAGCCCATTGGGCCGCGAGCATGTAGTTTCTGGGTAGATACTGCGACTTCAGCGCCTAAACCAAACTGTGCGCCATCTGTAAAACGTGTTGATGCATTCACATAGACTGCAGCTGAACCGACTGAATTAATAAAGCGCTCTGAGCTCTCTAGACTGTTAGTCATAATCGCATCTGAGTGACTCGCGTTGTGTACGCGCATGTGGTCAATCGCTTCTGCCACATCCGCAACTACTTTTACGCCTAGCGTGTAGCTTAGCCATTCAGTGTCAAAGTCACCTTCAACGGCATCACGTTGGTCTTCAAAACCAGTAAGCAATGATTTTGCACTAGCGTCAGCAACCAAGGTTACTTTGCCTGCTAAACGCTGTGTTAGCTTAGCAAGGAAAGCCTCAGCAACCGCTTCATGCACTAGCAGCGTATCCAATGAATTACATGCAGATGGACGTTGAACTTTCGAGTTTTCAACCACATCAACAGACTTCTCAAGATCAGCGCTCTCATCAACAAAGATATGGCTGATACCGAAACCACCGATGATCACTGGAATGGTGCTGTTTTCTTTACACATTTTGTGCAGACCAGCGCCACCACGAGGAATGATCATATCCACGTAGTCATCCAGTTTAAGCAGTTGAGAGACAAGTTCACGATCGGGTTTCTCGATGTACTGCACAGAAGCCGCAGGAAGTTCCGCTTTCTCTAATGCAGACTGGATTACTTTAACCAGCTCCATGTTTGAGAAGAATGTCTCTTTGCCGCCACGTAGGATGCTTGCGTTACCAGTTTTGAGACACAGTGCTGCAATATCGATGGTTACGTTTGGACGCGCTTCATAAATAACACCAACCACGCCAAGTGGTACACGACGGCGAGACAGTGACATACCGTTTTCAAGTACCTTACTGTCAATCTCGCTGCCGACTGGATCATTCAGGCTAATCACGTTACGTACATCGTTAGCGATACCGGTTAAGCGTTCTTCGTTCAGCAATAGACGATCAAGCAGTGCATCAGTCAGACCCGCTTCACGGCCAAGTTCGATATCTTTCGCGTTTGCTTCTAAAATCGTTGTTGCGTTTGCTTCTAGCTCATCAGCGATAATCGCCAATGCTTTATTCTTTTGCGCCGTAGATGCGGTCGCTAGGTGGAAAGCAGCGTCTTTTGCTGCGATACCCATGTTAGTTAAATCCACGTTTAACTCTCCCTAAATTCTGTCTGTCTTTGGATGCAAAAAGGTGATTCGCCTTCTCATCACGAGCTATTCTTGGATTACAACAAGGTCGTCACGGTGAATGACTTCTGACCCGTAATCGTAGCCAAGGATGTCGCCAATATCTTTACTGTGCTTGCCTGCAATTTTTGCTAGGTCTTGGCTTGAATAACTGGCGATACCACGCGCAATTACTTTGCCTTTACTGTCTGTGACTTGGGTGACTTCACCACGAGAGAATTCGCCTTTAACTCGAACAACCCCTTTCGCCAACAAGCTGCTGCCTTTAGTGTTGACTGCGTTTACTGCGCCGTCGTCGACCACAATGTCACCAGCTGAAGCAGGGCCCGCTAGAATCCAGCGTTTACGGTTTTCAAGCGCTTCCGCTAAAGGCAAGAAACGTGTGCCTTGTGGGTTGTCACTCAGTGAGTCAAACACCACATTTTCAGCACTGCCCGCAGCAATAATTACTTCGATGCCAGCGCGACGAGCAATATCAGCCGCCTGCAGTTTTGTCGCCATGCCGCCAGTACCTAACGTAGTACCACTGCCGCCTGCGATCTTGCGCAGTGTGTCATCAATAGTTTTCACTTCTTTGATGAGCTCAGCATTTGGGTCTTTACGAGGGTCAGCCGTAAACAGGCCTTTTTGGTCCGTTAATAGCAAAAGCTTATCAGCACCGCACAAAATACCCACTAAGGCCGACAAGTTATCATTGTCGCCCACTTTAATTTCGTTGGTGGCTACTGCGTCGTTTTCGTTTACTACCGGAATAATGTCGTGCTCAACAAGCGCATTGATCGTGTCACGTGCATTAAGAAAACGCTCGCGATCATCGAGATCAGCACGAGTCAGTAGCATCTGGCCAATCTTAAGGCCATAGATAGCAAACAAAGACTCCCAAACTTGAATCAACTGACTTTGCCCAACTGCCGCAAGCAATTGTTTGCTTGCCATAGAGTTGGGAAGTGCGGGGTAACCAAGGTGCTCACGTCCGGCTGCAATTGCGCCAGACGAAACCATAACCACAGAGTGGCCTTGTTTTTTTAATTCAGCACATTGACGAACCAGCTCAACCATATGAGCGCGGTCTAATGCCAATGTTCCACCAGTTAAGACACTGGTACCCAGTTTAACAACGACAGTTTTACGCTGTGTTGTTGTCCCGCTTTGATGATTTGTTGTCATGAAGTCTTTTATGGATAAAACAAATAAGAGGTGATGTTTTAGCAATCAAAAGGGGAATTCACAAGCAGAAAAGGTGCGAAATCGCACCTTTTTGCTTTATATAGAAGAGTAACCTTTAAAATTAGACGAATTCGACAGACTCTTCGTCTAACTGAACGCCGATTTCAAATTTCTTTTGAAGTTCATCAACCAGCTTTTGGTGAAAGGCTTCTTGAGTTCGAGAGACCTCAGCGATCGCCTTTTTAGGTAATGGCAAAGGCTCCCAGTTACCATCGATGTTGTATTTACCCGTGTTGTACTTCGCCGAGAATCCTTCTTCCGACTTATCCAACTCCAACCACCAGCCCCAAAACTCACGTTCTTCTGGTGATTTTTTATCGTTCACACACACAGACAAGCAATCAAAAATATAGTGGCCTTCTTCTGATTGCGGCTCCCTTAAGTAAGGGCCTATAGCCTTTAAAACATTTAACAAGCGATAATGCGTAGGTTGTTGTGTCACTTCTGACATATTGAATCTCCATTTCAATGTTAAGAATGACGTTACTCAGAATGTTATACGTAGAAACTACGCAATTGGATTTTATAAATTACCTCTGAGTATCAGGTACTTACTTTGTACACTTTTCATGCTTAACTAATTTAGGAGAAATGTCATCTAAATAATTCATCCTCAAGCCACTTTATCGCCAATTCGAGGGATTGCTCATAACCTTGTGTAATTGATTTAGCTTTGATTTTCTTCGCTTTACCGTAATCACTGTAAATAGCAACCAGTTGATTATCCATTGGAGGTGATACTGGGTCGCCCTCTAACGCTAATGCCAAGAGAGGCACACTGGTTTTACTGTTTGACAGCAAACCTTGCACCTTGAGTGACCACGCCATCAATTGCCCAGAAAGACTATTGATATCAACGGCCCCTTTACCAAGACGCGAAGCCAACACATCTAAATGCATTTTAGGCATCTGTTTCAATTTGTCGGCATGAACAAAGATATCGTGAATTGGTGCGCCTAAAGAGATACACGCTTTAATCTTATGTTGCTCAAGGAAAGATAATCTCACCATCGCATTGCCACCGAAGCGGAAACCAAACAAGCCAACCTTGTGGTGATCGACCCATGGGATGTTAGGCAACTCATTCAGCACTGCTTGGTGAAGACAAGATGAGTCTTCTGTTAACGGCCAATGTGCACTGTGTCCTATTGATGGCATGTCTACCGTTAACATAGCAATGTTCTTAGGTGCTAAGTAATCCCTAAACAGGCGCCACATATCGGTTTGCAAGCTATCTAGACCAGCGCTGACAATCACAACCGGTTGTGGTTTGTCTGTTTTGGTTAGATGCAAGTTCGCTTTGATCTTCTTGTTTTGGTATGGAATATCAATCTGTTTGACGATCAACTTCGTATGCTTAATTGCTTCAGAATAAGCTGCGTTGGCCAACACTTGAGCCTGAGCCGCCAAATTGTCGTTCTTGAGATGTGGGTAGCCAGCAATGCTGAAGCACAACGATGCTGAAAACAGCTCTTCAGCCATTTCTTCACCCTTCTTCTCGTTCGAGCGATTTTGATGCTGCATACCCAGTTTGGTCCATTCGTATGCCCAGTTACCACTTCGATAACCCATGACCGTATCAAGCCACTCATCGGTTGTACGAGAGTTATCTGATGACGCGATGCGAGCCAATACCGCTTCTTGCTCAATGGGGTTAACGCCTTGCCATACCCACTGAAGACGTCTTAGGTTTCGGTACCATGATGAGTTTTGCTGTTCACGCTTCTCATCCAATAGCGCTTCAGAGCTTGGCATGTATTGTGTCAGCATTGAGGTCTCTTTAGCCTGCTTGTGCTTTACAAACAAGGTTTCCGAAAGGTTTGAGCTCGTTTCTTCTGATTCAGACATTGGGATACTTAATAAGAAATGGTTGTTACTAATCATATAAAAAAAAATGACCCTATAAAGGGTCATTTCTCAAAAAACTAAGTTTACGCTTATTTTGACTTGCGATTTACCGGCTCAACGTAGCTTAGGCTAGTATCCCAAGGTTGCTCAATCCATGTGTCTTGAGCGATATCAACGATGTACTCGTCTAGCAAATCAGCACCAGATGGCTTTGCACACACAGCGATCAGTTTCGCTTTCGGATACATTTCACGAAGCTTGCGTGCAGTGTCACCACTATCAACAAGATCTTCAACGATTAGGAAGCCTTCGCCGTCACCTTCAGGTGCTTTAACGACTGTCATATCACGTTGGTGATCGTGGTCGTAGCTAGAAATACAAATCGTATCTACGTGACGAATACCTAGCTCACGAGCCAAGATTGCACCAGGAACCAAACCACCACGGCTCACTGCCCAGATGCCTTTCCACTGCTCTGCTGGCATTTGCTTTTCAGCAAGTTGACGGCAGTAAGTCTGCATGTTGTCCCAAGTGATAACGAATTTGTTGCTCATAGTATAAAACCTAATAATTTTGTCATGTTATTAGAGGCTATTTCAAACATAGCCTCTTCAGCGATTAAGCAGAAATCTAGACGATTAAGCGAAAGTATATTTAAGAATAAAGATAGCCGACATTACCCACACAGCAGGTGAAACGTCGCGACCTTTACCACTTAGCAGCTTAATTGCAGCGTAAGCGATGAAGCCTAGTGAGATACCCTCAGCGATAGAGTATGTCAACGGCATAAGCAGACATGTTACCACGACTGGGGCTGCTTCCGTAAGATCACGCCAATCAATACCAACTAGGCCAGACATCATCAAAATTGCTACATAGAACAACGCACCTGATGTTGCGTAGGCTGGAATCATACCTGCAAGCGGTGAGAAGAAAAGAGCCAGTAGGAACAAGATACCAACAACAACCGCTGTTAGACCGGTACGGCCGCCTTCAGCGACACCCGCAACACTCTCAACGTAAGAGGTTGTATTTGATGTACCTAGCAGTGCACCAATTGATGTTGCTGTTGAGTCAGCAAGCAGTGCCTTGTTCAGACGAGGCAGTTTACCGTCTTCTTTGATTAGGTTTGCTTTCGTTGCAACACCAACCAGAGTGCCCGCTGTATCGAATAAATCGACGAACAAGAAAGCGAATACTACTGAAATCATACCTATTTCAAATACAGCAGAGAAATCAAGCTGCATGAATGTTGGTGCAAGACTTGGTGGTGTCGACATGATGCCGCCGTATTGAACGTCACCAATAGCAATACCGACAGCTGTGATAGCTAGAATCGCAATCATTACTGCGCCTTTCACGCCACGGTGAACAAGAGCAATCGTAAGGAAGAAACCAAGCGCACCTAGGATAGGAGCAATCGCGGTAATGTCACCCAGTGAAACTTTCGTTGCAGGGTTAGAAACAACGATGCCAGCATTGCTAAGAGCAATAAACGCTAGGAAAAGACCGATACCTGCAGAGATACCAACACGCAGAGACATTGGGATCGAGTTGATAATCCATTCACGGATCTTAAAGATGCTTAAGAAGATGAAGATCACGCCCGATACGAAAACCGCTGCCAGAGCAACTTGCCACGTATAACCCATCCCCATTACAACAGCGTAGGTAAAGAATGCATTCAAACCCATGCCTGGAGCTTGAGCAATTGGGTAGTTAGCAACAAAGCCCATGATGAAACAGCCAATAGCAGCTGCTAAACAGGTTGCTACAAATACAGCGCCATGGTCCATACCAGCATCAGCTAGAATCATTGGGTTTACAAAAATGATGTAAGCCATTGTTAGGAAGGTTGTTAGACCTGCGATGATTTCAGTGCGCACATTGGTGCCATTTTCACTGAGTTTGAATAGCTTTTCGAACATTATCGAATCCTATAAGGGTAAAAAGTAAACGGTTGCGTAATCGATTGGCTGTGGATTATAAAGTTATCAAATAACAAATTCCAGATAGAATTAAGGCTCTAATCGATCTTTATCAGAATGCAGTATGAAACAGAGCGATTAAAAATGAAGACTGAAAGATAAAGTAACGATTAAAAACAATAAGATAAGTAAGATAAATACGATGAAAGTACTTGGCCATTTTTTAAACCATCAGTTATTTTCATTGAGAATCTAGCTAATAAATTCCGAATTCAAACCCACAATAGTTATGTATTTTTCAACAGGATCAGTAATAAGGCGCAAATTGATATTTCGGCGTTTAAAAAACAACCACGCAGAACAGCAGGAAAAGTGATAAGCGAAAGCGGTTTGGAAAAGTAGCAGGCAAAAAAAACGCCACTCAAAACTGAGTGGCGGTAGAATCTGTCAACCAAAAGGGCTGTAAAATAATTCCAATATATAGGGGTGAACAAAACTGTTCGAGTTACATGCTTGTGGTATTAGTAACCAAAGCTTGTAGGGTATGCAAAGTTGCTAGTGTAAACAGAGCTGTTAATCCAGAACATTGCAGATGGTAAACCTTTCATAACTATCACCTTAATAAATCAATAAAAAACGAATTTGATTTCTCGGTTCCTTGGAGGCGATAAAACGGACTCATCCTTTGAGCATTTACTCTTCACTTCAGAAGTTGGTTATTAATATACCCTAAAGAAAAAAGATTACAAGTATTTTTTGCTATACGTCACACTTTTGGCTATTTACGGTTATTTTACAAACTCATTCTTGTAATTAAATTACAAAATAGAATTAAACAAACGTTTGCCTGTACCGTTTATAAGCATCAACGCGCTTATTTATGATCAGATAGACAAGATCGCTTTCAAAATTTGAGCTATTTGAGGTTTAGAACCGCTACTCGTCAAAACGCTCAAGTGGTATGCTGTTGCCATCAAAACAGACCCATATTTTAGATTTTTGTTCTAGTTTTTTGCCATTACAAAACCTAAATATATGGTTATCAAATAAAAAAGGAGTCATCCGTGTCTGAATTCCATTCTGAGATCAGTAAATTGTCCCCTGCCCCTATTTGGCAGTTTTTCGATAAAATTTGTTCAATCCCGCACCCTTCGAAACATGAAGAAGAACTTGCTCAATACATTATTGCTTGGGCAACAGAGCAAGGCCTAGATGTACGTCGTGACCCAACGGGTAACGTATTCATCAAAAAGCCTGCAACGGCTGGTATGGAAAACAAAAAAGGTGTCGTGCTGCAAGCTCACATCGATATGGTTCCACAAAAGAACGAAGACACAGTTCATGACTTCGCTAAAGATCCAATCCAACCATACATTGATGGTGAGTGGGTTACAGCGAAAGGCACAACGCTTGGCGCTGATAACGGCATGGGCATGGCTTCTTGCCTAGCGGTTCTGGCTTCGAACGAAATCCAACACGGCCCTATCGAAGTTCTACTTACCGTAGATGAAGAAGCAGGCATGACTGGTGCTTTCGGTCTTGAAGCGGGTTGGTTAGAAGGCGATATCCTTCTTAACACCGATTCAGAGCAAGAAGGCGAAGTGTACATGGGTTGTGCTGGCGGTATCGACGGCGCAATGACATTTGAAATTGCACGTAACGCGATTCCAGCTGACTTCGTAACACGTAAGCTAACGCTAAAAGGCCTAAAAGGCGGTCACTCTGGTTGCGACATCCACACAGGTCGTGCAAACGCAAACAAACTGCTTGCTCGTTTCCTAGCGGGTCACGCAAAAGAGCTAGACCTTCGCATCGTCGAATTCAAAGGTGGTAGCCTTCGTAACGCTATTCCTCGTGAAGGTTTCGTAACGGTTGCTGTTCCTGCTGAAAACCAAGAGAAACTGGCTTCGCTATACAACTACTACACAGAGCTGCTTTCAACAGAGCTAGGTAAAGTAGAAGACAGCATCGTGACTTTCAACGAAGAAGCTTCTGTAGAAATGGGCGCACTTGCGTCAGCAGACCAAGCTCGCTTTATCGCGGCACTTAACGCATGTCCAAACGGCGTGATTCGTATGAGTGACGAGATTGAAGGTGTTGTTGAAACATCTCTAAACGTAGGTGTTATCACAACAGAAGAGAACTCAATCACAGTGCTTTGCCTGATCCGTTCTCTTATCGATTCAGGTCGTAGCCAAGTAGAAAGCATGCTTCACTCTGTTGCTGAACTAGCAGGCGCTAACATCGCGTTCTCTGGTGCTTACCCAGGTTGGAAGCCAGATGCAGATTCAGAAATCATGCACATCTTCCGCGACATGTACGAAGGTATCTACGGTCACAAACCAAACATCATGGTTATCCACGCTGGTCTTGAGTGTGGTCTATTCAAAGAACCTTACCCGAACATGGATATGGTTTCTTTCGGCCCAACCATCAAGTTCCCTCACTCTCCTGATGAGAAAGTGAAGATCGATACGGTTGAGCTATTCTGGAATCAAATGGTTGCACTGCTTGCAGCTATCCCAGAAAAAGCATAATTCGATAAGCTATGTATGTTCAATAAATGGTGTTTCCTATAAACAGAGCTCTTCACTAAATAGCACTTTTCAGTAAACACCGTTTATAGACACAAAATAAAACAGGTACTCAATGAGTACCTGTTTTTGTATCCAATCTTTGTAGCTATGTACTTGTGACTAAATAAACAATTAAGCGCGTGAAGCCGCGTAGCTTTCTAACTCATCAATTGAAGTTTGTGCCACTACTTCGCCGTCGATGAAATATGTCACCATCTCACCATCACGAACTCCGATCAATGTCGCACGCTCACCAGACTGGTAAGTGATATCCATTTGGATCGTGTTTTCGTCGATCTGCTGCATTTGACCTTTCTCAATCATATCAGCACTCGTAATAGGACCCACTGGTGCTTCAGTAAGTGACTTATCAAGCTGATGGTTGATATCAAGGTAAGTATCAATCTTAGTATCAAATATATGCGGTGCACCTGTTAGTGGATTGCTGCCCGTCCAGAACTCTAGTGAGTTGAATACCAAGTAATCAGCTGCAACTGTTAGACCGTAAGCCGGTGCAAGCAATATGTTCAAACCACCACGAGCGTAACGGTTATCAACGGCTTTAAGGTTGAACTTCATTAGGTAACCCGTTACTGCATTGCTACCAACACAGCCAGATAAAGCAACAGATACCACCGCTAGTGCTACAAGTTTTGAAATTGTTTTTTTCATTTTCATCTCGATATTTGAATTTGGCCGCCAAAAAATGGCGGTGGATAATAGCAACCAACCAAATGACAAATATCAGTGTACTGTCAGAAAAACCACAATTTGAAACACCCTATAATGAGTCAAATTAAAACTGGAAACTTATTTATAGACAACTCCATAGAAAAATTTTGTCGTCACCGTAAACCGATTGATTCGTACTAAAAATCAACGATTGGTACATTCCGTGTTAACGAATTATCACCATGTTGAGAACAACCTAAATGGCAAGACTAAAACCTAATCAACCATTCGAATTACTTGGTTATACTGTTCAGCCAGGACAGCGAATGGAGATTGAACTGCAAGCGGCTCAGCTTTACACGCACTCTCCACTTTCGATCCCGATTGAAATTATTCACGGTCGCCAAGCAGGCCCAACACTGATGGTAAATGCGGCTATCCACGGCGATGAGCTAAACGGTGTTGAGATTGCACGACAACTGACCAATGCGATTGATCCAAAGAAACTGAAAGGTACCTTGATTGTTGTGCCTATCGTTAACGTGTTTGGCTTTATCCATAAATCTCGTTACCTACCAGACCGTCGTGACCTAAACCGTTGCTTCCCTGGCAGTGAGAAAGGATCGCTAACATCACGTATCGCTTACACTTTCTTTGAGAATGTGGCGAAGCACTGTGATTTTATTTTGGATCTACACACAGGTGCGATTCACCGTACTAACTTGCCACAGATCCGTGCAAACCTGTCGAACCCAGAAACATTGCGCATCGCAAAAGCGTTCGCAACACCAGTGATCATTGACTCACCACTGCGTGACGGATCACTTCGTAGCGAAGCGGAAAAATTGGGTATCCCTGTATTAACTTACGAAGGTGGTGAAGCGTTGCGTTTTGATCACCTAGCGATTCGTGCGGGTTACCTTGGCGTACATCAAGTGATGAAAGAAATCGGCATGCTGCGCCCAAACCGTAAAAAGTTGCCAGAACCAGTGTTGAGCAAATCCACCAGCTGGATCCGCGCTGAGTCAGACGGTATTTTGCGTAACATGGTGAGACTTGGCGAACAAGTTGAAGCAGGACAAACTCTCGCTTACATAAGCTCTCCGTTAGGTCACCAAGAAGGCCAAGTGATCACAACCAAAGGCGGTATCGTGATTGGCCAACAAACTCTACCGTTGGTAAACGAAGGTGACGCAGTATTCCACATTGCTTACTTCAAACAAGATGACGATGAAGTGGGACAATCAGTTGAGAGCTATATTGAAGAAGTAGCGGAAGATGATTGGCTAACGGCGCTTAACAACTAATCAATGAATGACATGTAGTCACTAGCAAGAAGTGGCTACATTTTCGAAAATAAACTCCACAAACTAAAAAGCCCCAATACACTTTTGACTAGAAAGAAAAAAGTTATATTGGGGCTTTTTTTACTTGTCCCTTATCTTAAAATTAAGGAACCTGTAAATTAATTAAGCGCTAAATTACTCAGCGTCTTCTTGCTCTTCTTCACGAGCTTTTGCGCGTGCTTCACGTGCTTGCTCAGCTTTAAGTTCTTTAGTATGACGTAGTTCGTCACGCTCTTTACGCTGCTCTGATTTACGCTCGTTACGTTCAGCTTGGTTTGCGATGAAAGATGCTAGCTCTTTCTCTGCCCACTCTTGTGCTAGAGCTTCAGTTTCAAAACCAGACTCACGCTTAGATACTGTTGTGCTGCGAGACGTTACTTGACGAGTAATCTCGGCACACCAACCGTTGCGTTTTTCTGTAAGGCGGATATCAAATTTTTTGTTCTTAGACATGTTCTATTTTTTCCTAAGGGAGATCATTAAGGGATCGGTCAACTTTGATAACTCCATCTAAGTGAGCATCTTTTAACACCATCCCTTGGTAAGCGCGGTATTAGAGCACAAATCAATGAATATTGCTGCAAATATTTGCAGCGGATCACACTCCATTGCTGCAAATCGTTTGTGCCGGATTTCAATGGGTTCGTAACTCTCCGATTCACCATCAACTTCTATGCTATTTTATCGACAACAATGAAATGAACGGTTCTCAAACAGAGATAAATTAAAGCGATAACTAGCTGCGTTCAAAAAGAGAAGCTCATTGCTTCCCTTTAAAAATGTGTTAGAAAATCAATACGCTTACCCCGGATGACCATCCACTCTTGGTGTTAACAGCATCATGCCAAACTTCCAGATAAACAGACCAAACGCCAACGTCCATAAACCCGCGCTGATGTTGACCATCTCAAATAAGTAAGCAGGGAAGAAAGTGACACCTAAGCTACGAACTAATGCCGCGATAAAGATAGCCGAGAACGCCAGCGCCATACTTGGCCCTTTATAGATAGCACGGCCAGTGTGTCCCATGGTGACACGTGTGATCATCGCAAGAATGAGCCCACTCAAACCACCAATCGCAAACAGGTGCAGCATGTTATGGCTTGCAAATGGATTATCTAATAAGCCTCTTAGCAACAAACTCAAAGGAATACACAAATAAGCCGCATGCAGTGACCACACCAAAGGCTCAGACAACGTTGTCCAAGGCTTCCAACGAACAAAGCGAACCAACTGAGTCACACCTGCAAACACCATCAACTCATTGCCCACTTGAGCAAAGGTCAACGGGAAGAAGCTCAGCACAAACAATCCAACCAAAGGCAGGTTCGCTAGCCATTCCAACCAAACCAGTGGTTGTGCTTTTTCAAAGTCAAAACGACGGGCCGTGAAGAACGGGATAACTCGTCCACCCATTACGGATAATAGCAAGGTAAACCACCATAACATTGCGTGCCATACTGCAGACGATGGGAATGGAGGCATGCCTTTAATCGTCGCGTAACTAGCAAAGTTGGCGACGATAGCCAATATAAACAGCGGCACAAAAAACAGGTTCTTCCAGCCTTTCGATTTCACGACACGGAAACCAATCTCGTAAGCGGCAAAGATCAAGAACAACGCTTCAACCGATGAGATTAACCACAATGGCGCTGGTGTCCAAAATAGAATACGAGGTGCTAGCCACAAACCAACGAGCGCAACTAATCGATAATGTTTGGTTCCGTTGACTCCCGTCCACGTTTGCACGGCGGTTAAAACAAAACCAACCACAATCGCCATAGAAAAACCAAACAGCATTTCATGTACGTGCCACCAAAGCGCGGGCACTTTTAACACTTCAGGCTGACCATTTTGGAACATGACAACCCAAGCGACGATAGCAATCACGGCATAGAGACTGCCTAGAAAGAAGAAAGGTCTAAAACCTAAACGAAGATAAGCTGGAATCGCATCTTCTACGCTTTTATCTGTGATATTTAACAAACTCATTCCTCATTTCAGATAACAAGCCAAGTGTGGCTTATATTGAATTGCTACCAATAGCCAAATTCAAGGTGCAGTAATCATCACCGCAATATTGCCTAACACAATGCATGAAACGCGCCAAAGATATAAAACCAATAAAAACAAGCAACAAGGTGTATTTAGACATCAAAAAAGTGTCAATTAAACACACCACAACAAGTCATTTAGACTCGAGGGTGTGTAAAATAAAAAACTACTGACATTTGATGAAGCCAAACATATAGTAAGACTAGTCTCAAATACAAAAGAACAGACAGGGAACGCGATGTATATTTTTGGTTATGGTAGCTTGATCAACTCCTCTTCTCGTCAACTCACAGGTCAAACAGGACAAGCGATTCCTGCGATAGTGCACGGCCTAGTGCGTCACTGGAGTAAAATCGACGACAGCTATGTTTTGTCACCGTTGATCGTCAATCTTGGTGAGGGACAAGTGAATGGTGTTTTGCTGGAGGTCGATGATGTTGCGTTGGCTGAATTTGATCGTCGTGAGCGTGGTTATCACCGAATTGAGTTAAGAAACGATCAGATAGAGAGCCAAACCGAGTTTAAAGCGGATCAATCGATCTGGGTTTACATCAAAGACGAAATCGAAGCGCCTTGCGAAAACAGCCCTATCGTTCAAACCTATGTTGATACTGTCATGGCAGGATGTTTAGAGGTGTCTGAAAGCTTTGCAGCGCACTTTGTAGAACATACACAAGGTTGGCACCATCCATTAGAAAATGATCGCCACCAGCCGAAATACGGCAACCTTGCTGGGGTTTCTGATCACCACCACAGTGTGATTGATGGCTTGATACTGACCGTTCGTAGCTAGTTGATACTCATAATTTGTCGGTCTACATAGCTCGTTGCTCTTAGTCAGTGAGCTCGACCGTTAACTGTTCTAAATCGGGATTAAACAACTCAAACCTGTAAACACCTAAGGGGTTAGAGCTAACTTCGAACAAAAGAAAAAGCGCTAGAGGGAGCTAGCGCTTTCAAGACCAACTAAGTCCGTTTAGCCTGGTAGTTTTTTAAGCTATATCATTAGGATATAACCCATTTTTTTACTTAGGTAACTCAAAAAGCCTATTCTTTACGACTACTTTTAGTCGTAAATTAAGTATAGTCGGGTTGTGAAAAATGGAAGGTTTTATTTCGTTTATTTTTACCTTAGACACAAGGTTGAAAAGTAGAAAACCAGCTCAAATGAACTAACCTTTAATCATGATAGGAAATCTTGATGAAGGGCTATATGGATTCAGAGACGACCACCGCCAAATCCACTCCTCAAAAAGAACAATCAAACTTGTTATCGTCTTTACTTCATGAATTCAGAAGAAACAAACTGATTCTGTATTATGTTGCATTCATTGCCCCGTTTACCTTAATCATCAACATATTTGTTCCCGAGAATATGAAATATGACATCTATAGCTATATCGATGTTTTGATTACAATTTGCTCTGTCACTTTTACTGTTTGGGCTACGTATTACTATTGCTATTTATTGTTTAAACGAGAAAAAAAACCAACGATACGGTTAATAAAAAAAGTGAAATCGCTGCTATTTCCTATATCCAAGCCTATTTATTTTGTTTTGTTAATGCTCGTTTTAAACATCTCATTCTCGAGCTATACGTTTATAAAATCACTGATACCTCACTTCAATCCATACAATCTAGATCTTACCTTTTATCATTTAGATAAGTGGCTGCACTTCGGTGTATCCCCATGGGAAATAACACATTTTTTCCTGCCTAATGCGGCTTCAACTCTAGTGATTAATTTTCTATACAATTTATGGTTTTTTCTTATGTGGGGGATGTTACTTTTTTTCATTGTCTATCGGAAAAATGACCACCTGCGTAACCAATTTATCCTCACCTTTTTGATATCTTGATTTCTCCTAGGTAACGTCATAGCGACGCTGTTGTCGTCTGCGGGACCCGCCTACTTTCACCACTTCTATGAACAAGATCTCTATCTTAGGTTAATGGAACGTCTACAAGCGCAAGACCTCCAGTTAAAGCAAGCGAATCTATTCCCACTTTGGATGCTATCCGCGCAGGATATGCTTTGGGATAGCTATGTGACAGGAATAAGAGGCAGAGGAACGGGCATATCCGCCATGCCAAGTTTGCATGTAACAATCGCAGTGTTAATGGCTATGACCACATTCCGGTTAAACAAAAACTGGGGATATATTGCGTGGGTTTACGCTTTCTTTGTCCAAGTTGGGTCCGTTCACTTAGCGTGGCACTACGCAATAGATGGGTATATAGGCGCTCTAATGGTAGTTGCTCTTTGGCACTTAATTGGTTATTTGCTAAGAAGAAACGCGTCATCAATCACTCAGCCGCAATGACAATCTCAACCGCTTGAGAGATCACTTTCCTCAAGTGAGTGTTTTTGTCGTCTAATTGCTTTCCCTTACGATAAACCAGCTGTATATCAAAATCAGGAACATCTATCGGCGGAGCAACGGCTATCAGTGAACTGTCGACATTAGGGGCATTTCTAGCGACTAACTTAGGCACAATGCACAATAGCTTTCTGCCACTGATCAATCGTTTTACCGTTAAGAAGTTGCTTGAAGATATAGCCACTTTTCTGGTGTAGCCCAATTCAGACAATTTAGTATCAACTGCCGTTTTTAAGGCACCATTAGGAGACACTAAGGCGTGCTCCACAGAGACAAATGATTGTAATGACATAGGCAACTCAACATCCAAAACGGATGCATCAAGCAAGCAAACATGTTGCTCGGTATAGAGATGTTCAATGCCATATAGCTTAGGCACTTCACCAAAGCTGCCTATCGCAATGTCTAGCTTAGCCTCTTCAAATACCTGCTGGTAATTGTTTCGATTAACGTTAAGAAATGCGACTTGAGAGTTTGGCGAAGCTTGTTTAATAAAATCGAAGATCATTGGGCCAAACATCTGTTCCGCGTAATCGGTAAGTCCGATCTTCCAGCTGCCTTTATAACTATCAACTTCGAACCTTTTGGACAACAGAACTTCAGATTGAATAGTATTAAGCAACGCATCGACGGTGCTCGATAATTCAATGGCTCGGTCGGTCGCCTCCATCTTGCTACCGACACGCTCAAACAGAGGATCATCAAACAACTTTCGCAGTCTTTGTAAGCTATGACTCATCGCTGATTGGCTGACATAACAACGCTCAGCCGCTTTGCTCACACTGTTCGTTTTATACAGTGCCTGTAGTGCAATCAATAAGTTAAGATCAATTCCTTTCCAGTTAAAGTCAGCCACAAACCAATCCCATATCATTCATAATTATAATTAAAACAATTAATTTGAATCATAGTACAACTCCACCTAAATTACGCTAAACATTTATCTGGAATCGATCATGCTTTCAATTTTTAAAACCTTTTTCTGGCTTGGCTGGATTAGCTTTGGTGGACCAGCGGCACATATTGGCTACTTCCGTAAAACCTTTGTTGAGAAACTGAATTGGTTATCCGACGAAGAGTACGGGCAAATTGTCGCCCTCAGTCAATTTCTGCCGGGTCCAGGCTCAAGTCAGGTTGGCTTTGCGGTTGGTTACAAAAAAGGTGGCTTAACCGGTGCGATTGCCGCATTTGTAGGCTTCACCTCCCCTTCTGTCATCCTAATGTTGATATTGGCCTTAGTGAGCAACCAGTTGTTGGAAGCACCGCTTTTCATTTCAATCATCCACGGACTTAAGCTACTCGCAGTCGTGGTTGTAGCTGACGCCACTTTCGGCATGTACAAAAACTTTTGCCAATCAAAGGTAGCAACAGCACTGTGTGTAATCACCGCGATTGTTCTACTTTTGATTCCTGGGATCTGGCCTCAAGTCTTAGTGCTCCTATTTGCAGCGATGGTTGGCAGTAAGTTCTTAACCTCGCAAGACTCAAAAACAACGCCTTCGACACATAAGATATCCATAACACCGCTAGTGATTTTTGTAGCACTACTGATTGGTTTACCTCTGTTCAGTGCATACTCTCAAGGCATTGAAGTATTTGGTTTATTTTACCAAGCAGGTAGTTTGGTATTCGGTGGCGGGCACGTGGTTCTTCCATTGCTACAAAATGGTATTGGCGACCAACTGTCTCAAGATACCTTCCTAACAGGCTATGCCGCTGCGCAAGCTGTACCTGGCCCAATGTTTACATTAGCCACTTATCTAGGCTATGTGTTGATGCCATCGGCACCGATTACAGGTGCACTGCTCGCAACAGTTGCGGTGTTCTTACCGGGTTTCTTATTGCTACTGGCTGTACTGAAGAATTGGCAGGCGATTGCAAGCAAGCCTTTGGTGGCAGGTGCTCTTACCGGTGTGAATGCAGCAGTTGTTGGTCTATTGCTTGCGGCTCTATACCAACCCATCTTCACAAGCGCAGTGAGCAGCGGCATAGACTTCGCTCTGATCATTGTTGGTGTGTGGTTATTAAAAACCGTAAAGGTCCCGATTGTAGGGTTAGTGGGTGTGTTTATGTTGTTTGGCGCAATTACAGGTTTGGCGATCTAAGCAATAAGTGAGAATAAGAAGTGAGTGGTTTCATCACTTACTTCTTACTTTTAAAAACAGAGGCACCTTTAATTTCCCGATAGCGGTTTAATACCATGAAAGTTGAAGAACAAATTGCAATCAATAAGCGGCACAAAGCTCAGCGGCCAAAATGATTTTTGGTGTTCAGGAAGGTAATACCTTAAGAAAGCGATTAAGTTATTGCATGGATTGACATGCTCTCTCGCCATAATGTAATCGTAATGCCACCCCTTCTGTAAGGCGTGTTTTCTTGTCGTCATATAGCGACCGATTTTCCAAGCGACCCCAGGATCGGTAGGAATCAAAATAGACAGAGTGCCTCCAGGCTTTAACACTCTTAACCACTCTTTAATCACCAAGTGAGGCTCGTATAAATGCTCCAATATATGGGTCGCGATAACACGATCGAAGCTATTAGTTTCAAAGTCTAATTGCCGAGCATTGGCCAAATTGAAAACAAGCTTACCGTTAGAACCAATATGATTGAGTTGCTCTTTTGCCACCTCAAGCGCCGCAGCATCGCCATCACTCACGATATACTCGTCAAAGGTGTGTTTGACGTGCAGCAAGTGTTCACCTGTACCGGAGCCCACTTCTAACACTCTCGAAAAGTGTTCACTTTCACCAAATGGCTTTTCACATGCTATATGACCAGCTCTCATCACATAACCCGTTGTATTGCCGTTATAAACTCGCTCATCATATTCGTCACTGAAACGAGATAAATAATCGATCCACTCTTTGTCTTCATCCTTGCTTGTTCTCATGCTTGATTCCTATTCAGATAGCGTTTTATCACTCGTTCGTAATATAGAAAGGATCCTCATCTCTCGCCTACCTCGTGATACGTTGTCGAGTATCAACCCACAGAAAAAAGACATCACCGCTATCAATGCAATTGAACTAGACAAAATAGCAGTAGGCACCCTTTCGACGAGCCCAGTATCGATGAAGTCGATGATAACGGGGATTCCTAAAACCAATGAAATGAAGCAAAGCAACATAGACAATACGCCAAAGAAGAACATTGGCTTTACATCTCTCAATAAGAACAAAATGAAATTGAGAATTTTGAGCCCATCACTAAAGGTATTCAATTTGCTGGCTGTGCCTTCAGGCCTTGATTGATATTGCGTCGAAACTTCTTTGATTGGCATATTATGATGTAGCGCATGAACGGTAAGCTCTGTTTCTATTTGGAAGCCATCACTGAAAATGGGTACGGTTTTGACAAATCGATGGCTCATAATTCGATAACCAGAAAACACATCACTCAATTGAGCATTGAATGCTAAATTAATCAGCGATGAAAACAGCTTATTTCCTAGGATATGCCCTTTGGGATAAGCCATTGAAGCTCGCTCTCGACTTCCAATAATCATATCGAGTTTTTCATTATCCAATTGTTCGATCAGCGCAGGGCATATTGACGCATCGTAAGTGTCATCACCATCAGCCATCACATAGATATCAGCATCAATATCAGAGAACATTCGCCTGACAACCTCCCCTTTACCTTGGCGAGGCTCATGTCGAACAATAGCCCCAGCTTGCAAGGCCTCGTTTACCGTGTTGTCGGTTGAGTTATTGTCATAAACATAAATAGATGCATCAGGTAAAGCCTGCTTAAAAGACATAACTGTCTTCCCAATAGCACCCGCTTCATTAAAACATGGGAGCAATACTGCTAATTTCTGCTTATTCATTCTCACCCCTCACTTTAAAAACTCGGTAACCATCCTTAACTCCGTCGTATGTCACCTCTAGCCAATCTGGAACATTATCCCCATGAAGCCTTTTAACTAGAGAATTATCGCTTCCCGACGCCTCCAGAAGAGATAAATGAGGGTCATTACCAATCAATATATAATCAACCCTTTTGTCTATTATTTCTTTTCTTGCTAAGAGCATGTCCTCTTCTAGCATCACTTCAATTAGGAATTGGTTGCCAGCAATATTTCGATGGTAAGGCGCTGCAATGATACTGTTGTTGGTTTTTGCTAGTACAGGAGCGCCGGTTTCTATCCCAGAAAGAATTGTATGTGAATTAATACCGTTATCTTTTAATACTTTAAATATATCTGGTGGGTTTTCTATATTATCAAAAACAGTGGTTACTTTTTCTTCTGGTGACAAAATAACAATAAAAAGTGCTAAAGCTAAAGGAGCACCAGAGAAGATAACAATAATTTTTAGAACTGAATATCTAGGGCGTGTTGATCTTTCGTGAGTGTTTTTTGAACAGCATGGTAAAGAGTTAT
>NZ_JBFSPI010000050.1:6657-37392 GCF_041464685.1 Vibrio sp. 10N.237.312.B06 | reverse complement strand
AAACTCACTCTACCATTTACCCAGAAATCAAGCTCATCTAAGCGGAGAAGAGCCGAAGAAGTAAGCGGTAATCAAAAAGCTCGCGATGATCACTGTGGTGCGAACATATTGTTGTGGGATACGACGAGAAACTTTTGCTGAATAGTAACCACCGACCAATGTCCCAAACAAAACGGCCATGCCTGACGGCCAATCAATCGAACCATTCACAACAAAGAACACGATTGCCGCGAGTGATGCGCATGCCGATACCAACAATTTGATGCCATTCATCACGTTGATATTGGTATACCCTGCCAGTGCCAAGTAGCTCAATGTCACAATGCCTAAGCCTGCATTAAAATAACCACCATAAACACACACGATCAAAAGCAATACAGCTGAAAAGAACGCGCCTGCGCTGGTGGCGTGCTTATGTTTAGCGGTTACTTTCTTTAGCCATTTATTGAGTGTGCCACCAAAGGTAAAAAGTAGAGCGGCGAACAGCAATAACCAAGGTACGGATTGAGTAAATAGCGCTTCTGGTGTGTGTAGTAGTAAAAATGCACCAATGCTGCCGCCAATTATACATAGTCCAACAATGAGCTTGAGTTGTTTGGTACCAGATTGAATTTCGTGGCGTAGAGCGTAGGCTCCGCTAATGTATCCAGCACACGAAGCAAAGGTATTGGTCGCGTTGGCTGCTATTGGTGGAACGCCTGCAAACAATAGAGCGGGGAAGGTGATGAAGCTGCCTCCTCCTGCAATTGAGTTGAGCACACCGCCAATCACTCCCGATAAGAATAGAATCAACCAATCCATAGTTTTGAATCCAATGCGTTAAATGATGAATCACCTTACTTGATTTTGTTATTGATATCAGGGATATGTGTTTTTCAGGAGTCGGATTGTGAGTTTGCTACCATCTTAGAGCTACGGTTTTTTGAAATAGCTGCTACGAAAAAAGGAGCCTGAAGCTCCCTTTATTACGTTTTGTTTTTCTAACCTAAGCCAAGTTTACACTTCAACAGGCTTCGCTCTAAAGCTCTTGAACAGCTTAACCAGAATAGGACTAGATAGAACCAATACCGCTAAAATGGTGAAGGTCATTGTGATAGGGCGTTCCCAAAGGAAACTGAGTTCACCATCACTGATCATCAGTGCGCGTCTCAAGTTCTCTTCCATCAAACCACCTAATATGAAGCCAAGCAGTAACGGTGCGAGCGGGAAGTTGGCCAGCCTTAACGCTATCGCGGCCATTGCCACAATTAGCATCACAAACACATCCATCGTGTTGAAAGACACCAAGTACACGCCTGTGATTGAGAAGAAAATAATCATTGGCAGTAGTACCGTTCTTGGTACCGCTAGCAGTTTAGAGATGTAAGGGATTAAAGGCAGATTCAAGATAACCAGCACGATGTTGCCAAAGTACATCGAGATAATCACCGACCAGAATACATCTGGGTGCTCAACGAACAAGCGAGGACCGGGTTGGATGCCATAAGCGATGAGTGCACCAAGCATAATTGCTGTAGTACCAGAGCCCGGAATACCGAGTGTCAGTAGCGGAACGAATGAACCACTCGAAGCTGCATTATTTGCTGATTCAGGAGCCACAAGACCACGAATACTGCCTTTACCAAACTCTTTCTGCTTGTCTTTTGGTGCTAGGCTGCGTTCCATGCCGTAGCTTAAGAAAGCTGCGATAGTCGCGCCAGCACCCGGAAGCACGCCAGTGAAGAAGCCAAGAATTGAAGAACGAATCGAAACGGGCGCGACTTCTTTGAACTCTTCTTTGGTCACTTTCATGCTGCCAATATCGGCCATCTTTTGGCTTTCTTCGCCGCTGGTGTCTTTCTCTGGTTTCAAAATACCCATTAAAGTCTCACCTAAAGCGAATGTTGCCATAGCAAGAAGTAGGAAACTAAAGCCATCCATTAGGTCTGTTAGGCCAAACGTGAAACGCTCAACACCAACGCCTTTGTCGATACCAACAGTAGATAACATCAAACCAAGAATGGTCATCATCCATGCCTTTATTACCTGACCTGGGCCTGCAAAAGCCGCTACAGCCGATAGACCTAACAACATCAATGCAAAGTAGTCTGACGACTGGAAGCTCAATGAGACACTTGCTAGAGCCGGTGCTGCAATCAAAAGCATGATTGCTGACAGAGTACCGCCAGTGAAAGAAGAGTAGGCTGCTAGTGCCAACGCTTTACCTGCTTGGCCTTTTTGTGCCATTGGGTAGCCGTCGAATGCGGTTACTACCGTTGAAGAACAACCTGGAGCATTGATTAAGATTGATGACGTTGAGCCACCAAATACTGCGCCGTAGTACACACCTGCCATTAAGATTAAGCCAGAAGAAGGGTCTAGGCCGTATGTAATCGGGATCATCAACGCGATTGCTGAAATTGGACCTAGCCCCGGGAGCATACCAATGAAGGTACCCACGAAGCAGCCCACAATTACCATCATGATGTTCATTGGCATCACAGCGGTAGAAAGTCCTTGTAAAATTCCGTCTAACATAATGTTATCCCTACCAAAGAGTGAAGATTAAGCCAGGCTCTAGGTAGATATCTAAGCCTTGAGTTAATAATAAAAAGAACGCGATAACGAAAGGAAATGACGCGCCAAATAAAATAGATTTACGGCGCTCACCCAATAGGTAAAAGCCAGCAAGCAAGAAGAAGCTAGTTGCTAAAACAAAGCCAAGATAAGTCAGTCCAACACCGTACAAAGCCATCAACACTAAAAAGCCAATGAGCAGCTTCCAGTTCAACGGCGTGATGTCGCATGAAACCTTCTGGTCCGGTTGTCCTATAACTAGTAGGATCAACGACAGGCCGATGCCGATAAACGTTAATAGGGTAGGTAAAGTTCTTGCTGTGAAGGGTTCGTACTCGTCACCGGGGAACAAAGGAATTAGCGTGGTTTGGTAGCCATAGCACAAGCACGCCAGCATAAAGATCATGGCTCCGATGCGATCCTTTGAAAGCAAAGATTCCTTACTCAGAAATTTGGTTGGTAAGTCCGACATATCCAACTCCATTTGGGATGGTATAGAAAGTAAAAAAGCCGTACATGAGCGAGTCAATGAAATGTCTGGGATCACTAACCAAAGGTAAGCGAATTACGGTACTGGTTTATCAGCCACTTGCGTTTACAACGAATCGGCAAGCGTTAGTAATACGTCTACGAATAAACAAAGGAGTTTTAAGTTAACTCATGTACGGCGAAACAAGGAAAGAGTATGAGGGCACATAGACCCTCTATGGTTGTTGGTTATTTCAAGAAACCAAGCTCACGCATTAGATCGCCCATCTGTTTTTCTTGGTCTTCTAGGAAGGCGTAAAAATCTTTGTCAGCTTTGTAGTTGTCAATCCAACCGTTACGGTCACGAACCACTTGCCATTCATCGGTCTTGTACATTTTGCCTAGCGCTACATTCCACTCGTCGATTTTCGCTTGGCTAGTGCCAGGTGCCGCGAAGAAGCCACGCCAGTTAGCAAATACTGTTTCGTTGCCGTACTCAGTTAGTGTTGGGATGTTTGGTGCCGCATCAAGACGTTTTGGTGCCGTTACTGCCAATACTTTTACTTGGCCTGATTTAGACATCTCTAGCACTTCACCAAGGCCTGTCGAAAGCAGTTGTGTTTCGCCAGAAAGCAGTGCCGCCATCGCTTTACCGCCAGCATCGTAGGCAATGTAACGTACTTTCTTCGCATCAAAACCTTCGCCTTTGAACGCTGCCGCTACAACAAGGTGGTCCATGCTGCCACGAGCCGAGCCGCCTGCGATTTTCACTTTACGTGGGTTGCTTTCAAACTCTTTTACTACGTCTTCCCAAGTGTTGTACTTAGAATCCGCAGACGCGACGATTGCGCCATAGTCAGCAATAGTTGCTGCTACCGGAGTCAGGTCACGGAAAGATTGAGGGAAGATACCGGTCAGCGAGCGCACAACGATAGGCGTTGAGTTCACCATCAGCGTGTCTTCTTGACGTTGAGCCGTCTCGATTAGGTGTGCAATGGCTTTACCGCCGCCACCACCAGACAAGTTTTGGAAAGAGACATTTTCTACGATGTCGGATTTCACTAATACATCACCCGTACCACGAGCTGTCATATCCCAACCGCCACCAGCGCCGCCAGGGATTAGGAAGTGGATTTTCTCTACGTCAGCAGCAAAAGTGTTAAAAGAAAAGGTTGCTGCGATGATAGAAGCCGCAAGAGTAGATTTCAGTGCCTTGAACATGGTTCACGTTCCTTATGTAGGGGATCTCTTCAATGGAGAGAAACTTATGTTTTATATCCAGCTGCTAAACACACGAGTAGGGTATTGCTTAGCAGAGGACGTTAAAGTTAACGGTGTGTTAAAGAATTGTCTTCAATGCGGCGATATTGAGGATAAAGAACATTGGGTGAATAAAGTTCATAAAGTTCACGGTGGCGCAGCTATAGGATTCTTCAAGAAATAATCACTCTGATTTTTTCTTGAGTTTATTTGAACAATTTGTTTTGACTATTGGTCGATTTATACTGCTGGGTATCATTAAAGTGGGTACTTTATTACGGCACAAAAAGAGATATGGGGAAACGACATTAAATATATAGAATAATGTGTTGCTAGGTGGGTTATGCTACTGTAATAATATAAATATTGCTGGCACGTTACATTTCTGAGCTAATGGTTATTCAAGGATCGAATAATGACAGACAAAAAAATTTCGTTACGATTTACTGTTGGAGGAATGTTTTTACTCGCGACATTTCTTACAGCTGTTGTTGCGGTTTCACTGCAATATTACTTCAGTAAAAAAATGGCGACGGAGAGTACTCTGTCAAAATTGACGATGGTGTCTCATGACCTGAGTGATTATATAGGCGCTATTGATTCTGACGCAGCCAACACTGCGCGTTTACTTGCTTCAGTGAAACGGTCAATCAGTAACAAAATATCGAAAGAAGAGTCGCGTAGTATTCTTTCTGAAGCCATTAAAGATAACCCTCTCTTTTATAGTATTTACATTGGCTCATCCGATGAAAATTTCTTCCAAATTATTAATCTAGAATCTGCCCCTGTCGTTAGAGAAAAAATAGGTGCACAACAAACGGATCGTTGGGTTGTAGTTGAGATTAAAAATATAGGGCAGGAGCGAGTCCGGACAACGAAATACTTTGACCAAGAGTTTACGCTCAGAAGCTCAACTACGGAGCAGAGCAACTACTTTCCAACGACCAGGCCTTGGTATGTTTCTGCCAATGTTCAGTCGGTCGAAAAAACTCAGCCATATCTTTTTCAGCATTTACAAATTACCGGACAAACTTATTCTTTAGCGTTTGAGTCGAAAATAGAATCTGAAATTCAACATGTGATTGGTATTGATATTGTGTTGTCTTCTTTGGCTAACAAATTATCAGGTACGGCGCTTGGATTAGCAGAAGATAGTAAGGTTGAGTCTTTCTTATATTCGAAATCGGGAAATATCATAGCGTCCAACCTCAAGGTTAATAATCAGGAATCGGAGTTTGATGTATCAACATTGATATTATCATCTGAGCAAAAAACCTTGGTTAACGATACCCCTCCGCTGCTAGTTTCTAATCAAAATGATTGGGGGCCGATGGACTTTTCTGTGGCGGGGAAACCAAACGGTTATGCGATAGACCTTCTCAAAATGATCGGTGAGATGACTGGGATCAGGTTTGAATTTGTGAATGGTTTCTCTTGGGACGAGCTTGTCAGTAAGTTTCAAGAAGGAAGTATTGATGGCCTGCAATCGGTTCAACATTATAAAAATAATGGCATAGATGGCCTATACACGACTCCAATTTATGAATTGCCATTTTCTATCGTGACAAGGGTCGGCGCGAAGGTTGTCACTAATTATGCCGAGCTTGAGGGTGAAAAAGTTGCCATTTTATCTGGGTGGTCAATTATTCCTAAGTTGAGAGAGGATTTTCCGAACATTGATTTAGTTGAATTTGAAAACCTAGAGTCTGCATTTAATTCAATTGAAAGCGAAGAGAACTTTGCTTTCTTAGAAGCAGAACCCGTACTCTCGTTTGCATTAGATAGGTTTTTCCAGCCAGGCCTTGTTGTCAATGGGACTCTAGAAGATCTAAAACGGAACTACACAAATCAATTCCATTTGGTGTTGCAGAGCAAGCATAAGCAATTGCTTCCAATTATTGATAAGGCTATCAGTAGGTTGGGTGATGAACAACTTGATGCCTTAGCGAAAAAGTGGCTCCATGATACCGGCTTTAATACAAATACGACGGTTCCTTATACTGAACTTTATGATTTGGCTAAGGAAGCAACGGTTGAAGGCAGTATGATAAGGGTAGAGTTGAATGGCGAGGTCAAGCATCTCTATTTAAAGAAAATAGACACGGGCGAACACTACTCTGAGTATTTTGCGGTATTGATTCCCGAAACTGAAATCTTTAGTACAGTCAATAAACGTCTAGTAACCTCTGTTGGCGTAACGATGTTACTGATGAGTTTGACCTTGCCTATTGCATGGGTTTTTGGTGCACCGATAGTGCGTCCTATTCGTCAATTAGAGGAGGAGACTCATAAGATCAAGATGCGTGATTATGACAGTGTCGAGCTTGTTGAGACTCGAATTAAAGAGGTATGGGAACTGTCTATTGCGGTGAAAGGTATGGCTGCAGAGATTAAGCGGCATGAACAGACCCAAGAGGCCTTTGTTGAGTCGTTCATTAAACTTATCGCTCAAGCTATCGATGATAAGTCCGCTTATACGGCTGGGCACTGTAACCGCGTACCAGAACTGGGCTTGATGTTGGCTGGTGCGGCTGAAAAATCGCAGTCTGAGCATTTCAAAGACTTTAAATTTGAGAACGACGATGAACGTCGTGAATTTAGAATTGCTGCTTGGCTTCATGATTGTGGCAAGATCACGACACCTGAACACATCGTCGATAAAGGTACGAAGCTAGAAGCTAACTACAACCGAATTCACGAGGTGAGAACTCGATTTGAAGTGCTTTGGCGTGATGCAGAAATTACAGCTTTGACAAAACAACTCGAAGGGTCTCTACCGGCTGAGTTGGTAGCTGATGAACTTGCGTCAACCAAACAGCAACTACAAGAGGACTTTGAGTTTATTGCGACAGCGAACCTCGGTGGTGAGTTTATGAGTGATGATAAAGTCGCTCGTATTCGCTTGATAGCTGAGACGACTTGGACACGTAACTTTGATGATCAACTTGGTTTGTCACCGATAGAGGCGTTGAATCGAGAATCGAGTTCAAGCTTACCAGCGGTAGAGCCGCTGTTATGTGACAAGCCTGAACATATAGTGAAAAGAGATAGGCCGTTAGAGTTCGACCCGAAATATCAAATAAAAATGGATGTGCCTGAGCACTTATACAATCTGGGCGAAGTCTATAACCTGAGTATTGCGCGTGGCACCTTAACTGCTGAAGATAGGTTTAAGATAAATGAGCACATGCTTGGTACCATCAAGATGCTTGAAAACCTGCCATTCCCGAAAGAGCTAAGCCGTGTGCCTCGTTATGCGTCGACTCACCATGAAACCCTTAAAGGCACAGGCTATCCAAGGAAGCTGACAGGTGATGACCTTTCAATCCCAGAACGTATTCTGGTGATCTCAGATATTTTTGAGGCGTTAACTGCTGCGGATAGGCCTTATAAGAAGGCGAAACCAATCAGTGTTGCTGTAGACATCATGTATAAAATGGCGTTGGACGAGCATCTTGATATCGAACTGTTTAGATTGTTCTTAACCAGCGGTACTCACCTGCGTTATGCAGAAGAGTATCTCAAACCAGAACAGATTGATTTTGTCGATATCAGCAAATACCTCGAAGTCACTCGTCAGATAGCTTGATTAAAGGTTGGCTTGTTAGAACGGGTTCGATGAATGAAAGGCGCACATGAGTGCGCCTTTTTTATATCTGTTTATCGGTGAGCTGGTGGATAGGCACAAACGGGGCTGCTTTTGACCAGTTCGGCTATAAGTTGTCGACACATCGATTTTAAATGACTTTAGAGTAGGTATCGGGCTGGTTGTTGTTGTACTTTTTAAATTAATAAATAACAAGTATTTAAGTTGTTTTCAGTGTCCTTTTGGATGAGTTTTTATCGTCTATAAAAAATACTACCTTAGTCTAAATTGTCGACAATCTACTTGATTGTCGACAATTCGATCGTGTATTTTATGTTCATGTTATGAAATTGTTGGCAGTTAGGGTCAGCAATCAGAAGTGAGCAGCGTGAATATGAATACTGCGATAAAAGATCTCACCTTAAGTGCAAACACGAAAACACGTGTGAGCGACAAAGAAAACACCAAGTCGGAAAATCTGACTGAGTACCTCGTTGAGGCGATTGTTAACGGTGAATTAGCACCGGGCAGTAAGATCTCGGAGCCTGAACTGGCTAAACGCTTCGAGGTAAGTCGAGGTCCATTACGTGAAGCGATAATGCGTGTGGAAGGGCTAGGGCTTATTGAGCGAATTCCTCATGTCGGCGCTCGAGTTATTACTTTTTCTGCAGACAAACTGCTAGAGCTTTACGCGGTGCGAGAGGCATTGGAAGGCATGGCGGCTCGCCTAGCAGCGCGACATATCACACAAGAAGAGCTTATCGGGCTTGAAGGATTATTGTCGACACACTCAAAGCACATCGATGAAGTCGAAGGTTCTTCTTACTTTCATCAACATGGAGATTTTGATTTCCATTACCGAATTATCAAAGCGAGTCGTAACAGCAAACTCATTTCGTTGTTGTGTGACGAGCTTTATCACCTATTACGCATGTATCGCTATCAATCGCCTAGGGCTCAGTCTCGACCAAAAGAAGCGCTCGATGAACACAAATACATCCTACAAGCGATTCGTAATCGCGATGAAGAGCTAGCAGAAATGCTAATGCGACGACACATCTCGGGTAGTCGATTGCTTATAGAACAACAAATTCAATCCAAAGATCTTGATTAAGCGACCATTGGAACCTGTCAGCAGATCAGTGCTGGCGATAACCAAAAGCCGTAAGTCTTAAAGATTAGCTAGAAATAAACAATTAACAGGGAGCGTCATTATGAAGTTATCAGCAGGAGCAAAGTTCCGACAAACTGTGCAAGACAACGACCCATTGCAGATCGTGGGTACGGTGAATCCGTATTGCGCGATGATGGCAAAGAACTTGGGGCATCAGGCGATCTATTTGTCGGGTGGAGGCATCGCCAATGCGTCTTATGGTTTGCCTGATTTAGGTATAACGACATTGAACGATGTGTTGGTCGATGTTGAACGTATTACCAACGCGTGTGATCTGCCATTGCTGGTGGATATCGATACGGGATTTGGTGGCGCATTCAATATTGCACGTACCATTCGAGCGATGGAGAAGGCAGGCGCAGCCGCGATTCACATGGAAGATCAAGTGGCCCAGAAACGCTGTGGTCATCGACCAAATAAAGCGATTGTAAGTCAGCAAGAGATGGTCGATAGAGTTAAGGCTGCAACTGATGCTAGAACCGACGAAAGCTTTGTGATTATGGCTCGTACGGATGCATTGGCGGTTGAAGGCATTGATAGTGCGATTGAACGAGCGATTGCGTGTGTTGAAGCGGGCGCTGACATGATTTTCCCTGAAGCGATGAATCAACTCGATCAATACGTGAAGTTCTCGGCGGCGTTGAAATCAGCAACGGGTAAGCACGTGCCTATTCTTGCGAACATCACTGAGTTTGGCCAAACGCCGCTCTATAACTGTAACGAGTTGGCCCAATCAAGTGTCGACATGGTGCTTTATCCATTGAGTGCGTTCCGTGCGATGAACAAAGCGGCGGAGAATGTTTACAAGCACTTGTTAGTTGAAGGCAATCAAGAAGCTCTGTTGGATTCAATGCAAACCCGTAAAGAGCTTTACGAACACCTGAATTACCACGACTACGAGAACAAGCTTGATCAGTTGTTTTCAAGCGAAGGGTAAACCAGTTTCAATTAATCAAAATTCAACTTAATCCAATAACGTGAAATGGTTAGTCGCCATATCCAGTACCGATGATAAAGATCACCGGACACATAAACAGGCAGCACCAAAGAGTGCAGGCGGCTAACACAGAAAAGGAGTTCACCATGTCTGTATCTTTGAGTGATAAAGCAGCTGTCGATAAGGCTTCAACAGAAAACCAACAACAAAGCGCAAAAACAGCAAGTGCACCTGCAATCGGTGGTGCTGGTCTACGTGGCCAAAGTGCGGGAACTACGGCGCTATGTACGGTAGGCCAGTCAGGAACGGGTTTGACCTACCGTGGCTATGATATAACCGACCTTGCTAATCATGCTCAGTTCGAAGAAGTGGCGCATCTGCTACTAAGAGGTCACTTACCCACTGAAAAAGAGCTCGATGATTACAAAATATTGTTGGTTGGTCTGCGCGGCTTGCCTCAACCTTTGAAAGCAGCACTAGAGCTTATCCCAGCAGACGCTCATCCAATGGATGTGATGAGAACGGGCTGTTCAATGCTAGGTAATCTAGAGCAAGAGTCTGATTTTTCTGAGCAACTGCCCGCGACTGAACGAATGCTCGCGCTTTTCCCTGCCATTATTTGTTATTGGTACCGCTTTAGCCATGATGGCGTGCGAATTGATACTGAAGATAAAAGTGAAGCCTGTCTGGGTGGCTACTTCTTGAAAATGCTAACGGATAAAACACCTAGTGAACTTCATAAGAAGGTGATGCACTGCTCGCTAACCCTTTACGCGGAACATGAGTTTAATGCTTCAACCTTTGCCGCTCGTGTGTGTGCATCCACACTGTCAGATATACACTCTTGTGTCACCGCAGCGATTGGTACGTTGAGAGGTCCTTTACATGGCGGTGCGAATGAAGCGGCGATGGAAATGATCCAAGATTGGCAAACCGCTGATGAAGCAGAAACTAACATCATGCAGATGCTTGCTAACAAAGACAAAATCATGGGCTTCGGTCATGCCATTTATCGTGAAAGCGACCCGCGAAATGCTCTAATCAAGCGTTGGTCAAAAGAGCTAGCTCAAGAGGTGGGAGATCAACAGCTTTACGCCGTTTCAGAACGTGTTGAAGCGGTAATGAAGCGCGAGAAAGGCTTGTTCTGTAATGCTGACTTCTTCCATGCATCGGCTTATCACTTCATGGACATCCCAACCAAATTGTTTACTCCTATCTTCGTGATGAGCCGCCTTACGGGTTGGACGGCACACGTATTCGAGCAAAGAGAAAACAATCGAATTATTCGTCCAAGTGCAGACTACACCGGGCCAGAGCATCAAGACTGGCTACCAATCCATTTACGTTAGTTCTCTATATCGAGCCGACTTATATCTCGAGGTGACTTTTCTCTTCATGTGATAAGGCCTCGAGAACCAACGAATAGAATTTAACAGATAATGGTGGATGTATGTCTGATGTAAAACTTGAACAAGCTCAGTACCCTGATAAAAATCAGTACCGGAAACTTTTACCCGGAACCCATTTAGAGTATTTCGATGCTTGCGAAGCGGTAGAAGCGATATCTCCGGGCAGTTATAAAACCTTGCCTTATACGTCGCGAGTATTAGCAGAACAATTGGTAAGACGTTGTGAACCTGAAACCCTTAAAGACAGCTTAAAACAGATTATTGAACGTAAGAGCGATTTAGATTTTCCTTGGTATCCTGCGCGTGTCGTGTGTCATGACATTCTAGGTCAGACCGCTTTAGTTGATTTAGCTGGCTTACGCGATGCGATTGCCGATCAAGGTGGCGACCCTGCCAAGGTAAACCCAGTGGTCGAAACCCAATTGATTGTTGACCACTCGTTAGCCGTGGAACATGCAGGCTTTGATAACCAAGCGTTTGATAAAAACCGCGCGATTGAAGAGCGCAGAAACGAAGACCGTTTTCACTTTATTGAATGGTGTAAAACCGCGTTTGAAAACGTGAGTGTGATCCCTGCGGGTAACGGGATCATGCACCAGATTAACTTGGAGAAAATGTCTCCGGTGATTCAATCCAAAGAGGGCATCGCGTTTCCTGATACTTGTGTCGGCACAGACAGCCATACACCGCACGTTGATGCTCTGGGCGTTATTGCGATTGGTGTGGGCGGCTTGGAAGCTGAAACTGTGATGCTCGGTCGTCCGTCGATGATGCGTTTGCCTGACATAGTCGGTGTTAAACTTATCGGTCAGAGACAAGAAGGCATTACAGCGACTGATATTGTGCTCGCAATTACAGAGTTCCTTCGCAATGAGAGAGTGGTCTCAAGCTATTTGGAATTCTTCGGTGAAGGGGCTCGTGCACTGACCATTGGTGACCGCGCAACCATCTCCAACATGACGCCAGAGTACGGTGCGACAGCGGGTATGTTCTATATCGATGAGCAGACTATTCAATACCTGAAACTCACTGGTCGAGAGCCTGAGCAGGTTGAACTAGTCGAACGCTACGCCAAGCAAACCGGGCTATGGGCTGACGATCTAGACTCTGCTCAATACGAACGTGTATTAGAGTTTGATTTATCGAAGGTTGAGCGCAATCTAGCAGGGCCATCCAATCCACATCGTCGTTTGCCAACCAGAGAGCTGGCTGAACAAGGCATCAGTCAAGCATCTTGGAGAGAGCAGCATGCTAAGCAGTACAGCGATGATCAGATGCCCGATGGTGCCGTAATCATTGCGGCAATTACTTCTTGTACCAACACCAGCAACCCAAGAAACGTGGTCGCCGCAGCATTAGTGGCTAAGAAAGCCAACCTGCTTGGATTAGTTCGTAAGCCGTGGGTGAAAACGTCATTTGCGCCGGGCTCTAAAGTTGCCAAGCTCTATCTTGAGTCGGCAGGTTTGCTACCTGAGCTGGAACAATTAGGCTTCGGTATCGTGGGTTATGCGTGTACTACCTGTAACGGAATGAGTGGGGCGTTGGATCCTACAATCCAACAAGAGATCATCGACCGCGACCTGTACTCAACCTCTGTGTTGTCAGGGAATCGAAACTTTGATGGTCGAATCCATCCCTATGCAAAACAAGCGTTTTTAGCCTCACCGCCATTGGTGGTTGCTTACGCGTTGGCTGGCACGATTCGCTTTGATATCGAGAAAGACAGCTTAGGCACCGACAACAATGGTAAGCCAATCTACTTAAGTGATTTATGGCCGAGTGATGCCGAGATCGATGCCGTTGTCGGTGAGCACGTTAAGCCTCAGCAATTCCAACAAATCTACGTGAAAATGTTCCAGCCAGACGAGGAACAGGTGACGACTGAACCGCTTTATGACTGGCGGCCTCAAAGTACCTATATTCGCAGACCACCTTATTGGGAAGGGGCTCTTGCGGGAGAACGAAGCCTATCTGGTATGAGACCTTTAGCGATTCTGGGTGACAACATCACCACAGATCACTTATCCCCTTCAAATGCGATTCTCGCTTCGAGCGCTGCGGGGGAATACCTCACCAAAATGGAAGTGCCAGAAGAGGACTTTAACTCTTACGCGACCCATCGAGGCGATCACTTAACCGCGCAACGAGCAACATTCGCCAACCCTAAGCTGTTTAACGAAATGGTGAAGGACGCTGGAGAAGTCGTGCAAGGTTCATTAGCAAGAGTTGAACCTGAAGGTCAAGTTACGCGAATGTGGGAAGCGATTGAAACCTACATGAATCGTAAACAACCCTTGATTGTCGTGGCGGGTGCCGATTATGGACAAGGTTCATCACGTGATTGGGCTGCCAAAGGTGTGCGCTTAGCGGGTGTTGAAGTGATTGTTGCCGAAGGCTTTGAACGAATCCACAGAACCAACTTAGTTGGAATGGGTGTGTTGCCTTTGCAGTTTAAAGCGGGAACCAATCGCAATACCTTACAACTCGATGGCACCGAACTTTACGACATGTACGGTGACATTGAAGCAGGTTCTGATTTGGCTCTAGTCATCACTCGTAAAAACGGTGAAAAGCTTGATGTGCCAGTAACCTGCCGACTAGACACCGCTGACGAAGTGAATGTGTACAGCGCTGGTGGCGTATTGCAACGTTTCGCTAAAGACTTTCTTGCAAATTAGGAGCTAGTTATGAACATCAAACAGATAAAAGTACCTGCTACCTATATGCGGGGCGGAACAAGCAAAGGTGTCTTTTTCAACTTAAGTGACTTACCTGAAGCTGCGCAAGTTGCCGGAGAAGCTCGAGACGCATTACTTCTGCGCGTGATTGGTAGTCCAGATCCTTATGGCAAACAAACCGACGGCATGGGCGGTGCAACATCCAGTACCAGTAAAACCGTTATTGTTTCGAAAAGCAGTAAAGCCGATCACGATGTTGATTACTTATTCGGCCAAGTAGCAATTGACAAGCCGTTTGTTGATTGGAGCGGTAACTGCGGCAATCTGTCTGCTGCAGTGGGCCCATTTGCTATTCATAGTGGCCTAGTCGACTCGAATCGCATTCCAGAAAACGGTGTGGTCGAGGTGCGAGTATGGCAAGTGAATATAAAGAAAACCATGGTTGTTCACGTGCCCATCGTTAAAGGTGAAGTCCAAGAGTTAGGTGACTTTGAACTCGATGGTGTCACTTTCCCCGCTGCTGAAATCCAAGTTGATTTCCTAGACCCAGCCGATGCGAGTGGTTCAATGTTTCCAACAGGGAATGTTGTCGATTTTTTAGATGTTCCCGAATTGGGCTGCATCAAAGCGACATACATCAATGCAGGAATACCAACCATTTTTGTTGATGCTGAATCGGTGGGCTATCAAGGCACAGAGCTTCAATCGGATATTAACAGTGATTCAAAAGCCTTGGCTCTGTTTGAATCCATACGAGCACATGGCGCAGTGGCGATGGGTATTATTGATTCTTTAGAACAAGCTGAATCACGTCAACATACACCTAAAGTCGCGTTTGTTGCTAAGCCTCAAGCGTACCAAGCCTCCAGTGGTAAATCGGTTGCTGTCGAAGATACTGACCTTCTGGTGCGTGCTTTGTCTATGGGACAATTGCATCACGCTATGATGGGTACGGCGGCAGTCGCCATTGCTTCAGCGGCGAGTGTGCCAGGTACGTTAGTGAACTTGGCAGTCGGTGAGGGTTCCCGAGATTTTGTTACCTTTGGTCATCCATCAGGAACCTTAAAAGTGGGTGCTAAAGCTATTCAGACGGAAAGCGGTTGGAAAATAGAACGGGCGATTATGAGTCGTAGTGCCCGAGTGATCATGGAAGGTGCCATTCGAGTGCCTTTTCCTAAGTAAAGCGATTGTCGTGAACGGTTAAATGTTCACGAACACAACGCTGAGAAAAGAGTGCAATCAAGTGCTACTGCCAAAAGCTAGGCGCTTGGACTAATGGATAAATCATGGAGGAGGCACTATGTCTGCTACGAATCGAATAAACAGAAAAACCGATTATATCACCGAGTATCAATGGGCGAGGGAAGACCCAAATTCGTTCTGGGAAACACAAGCACAAGCGATAGATTGGTTTGAACCACCGAAAACAATTTTACAAACGGACGATAACGGTATTGAGCGTTGGTTTCCTGATGGGGTGATGAACACCTGCTGGCTCGCGCTTGATTACCATTGTGAAAATGGCCGTGGTGGCAATACCGCGCTGATTTACGATTCTCCAGTTACAGGAAATCAATCCTCATACACTTACAATCAATTGCGTGACCAAGTGGCTAAAGTCGCAGGCATGTTAGCCACGCAAGGCGTTACTAAAGGCGATCGTGTGGTGATCTACATGCCAATGATTCCTGAAGCGGCAATGGCAATGCTGGCTTGTGCTCGACTAGGCGCGGTTCACTCGGTGGTGTTTGGTGGTTTTGCCCCTCATGAATTAGCAGTTCGGATCGAAGATGCTGAACCAAAAGTGTTGATTACTGCCTCCTGCGGTGTCGAGATAAACAAGGTTCTGCCATACAAGCCAATGGTCGACAGGGCTATCATGGACAGTCGTTGGAAGCCCGAAAAAGTGGTGGTATTCCAAAGAGAGCAGTCTCTCGCCGAATTGAACAATGAACGTGATGTACTTTGGCAGCAAGCGGTTAGCGATGCATTACCTCATGTGTGCGTGCCTGTTCTAGCAACTGACCCACTATATATCTTGTATACATCAGGAACGACGGGTAAGCCAAAAGGCGTGGTGCGCGATAATGGTGGTCATGCGGTTGCCATGAAATACTCGATGAGCACTATCTACGATATGCCGCAAGATGGTGTGTTTTGGGCAGCTTCTGATGTCGGCTGGGTAGTGGGGCATTCCTACATTGTTTATGCGCCATTGATTCATGGCTGTACGACCATTTTGTTTGAAGGCAAGCCAGTCAGAACACCAGACCCCGGCGCATTCTGGCGTGTGTGTGAAGAGTACAACGTCGATGTATTGTTTTCCGCGCCAACGGCATTTAGAGCAATCAAGAAAGAAGATCCTGAAGGTGAGCTGCTCACCAAGTATGACTTATCATCGCTCAAGTCGATTTTTATGGCGGGAGAGCGTTTGGACCCGCCAACATTGGATTGGGTCGAGTCTCATACCAATAAACCGGTTATCGACCACTGGTGGCAAACCGAAACGGGTTGGGCTATCTCTGCGAATCCTACAGGGCTAGAGTCTTTACCTGTAAAAGCGGGTTCTTCAACCAAACCTGTTCCGGGTTACCAAGTGGAGATCCTCAATGAGTTGGGTGAAATCGCACAAACGAATCAACAAGGGTTTGTGGCACTTAAACGACCATTGCCGCCTGGTTGTTTACCCACGGTATGGCGCAATCATGATCGGTTTGAATCCGGCTATTTGAGTCAGTTCCCGGGCTATTATGTTTCTGGGGACGGTGGCTATCTTGATGAAGATGGGTATTTATTTATCATGGGCCGTATCGACGATGTGATAAACGTAGCGGGACACCGTCTGTCGACGGGAGAAATGGAAGAGATCGTGGGTGGTCACCCAGCCATTGCAGAATGTGCGGTAGTCGGTATTCACGATGACTTAAAAGGGCAGTTACCTCTTGGTTTAGTTGTGCTGAAAGATGGCGTAAAAGTCGATGGCATTGAACTGCAAGCGGAGTTGGTTGGCAAGGTTCGCAATGAGATTGGCGCGGTAGCCTGTTTTAAGCAAGCCTTGGTTGTTGAGAGACTACCCAAGACACGTTCAGGTAAGATCTTACGTAGAACTATTCGACAGATAGCCGAAGGTGAGCAATATGTGGTGCCTTCTACTATTGATGATCCAACAAGCTTAACGGAAATTGCAGAAAAGCTAGGTAGATGAACTTTGAAGATTAGTTAATCTCTATTTGGTGCGTTTATAAACGCATAGCCAAACGTGATGGTTTACCTAAACTCTACTTTATTCATCCGCTTACCCATTGCGCTTAATATGACCTCATTATGAATCCCACATATTGAGGTCTTTTTATGCGAGCCTACCTTTTACTCATAACTTTACTTGTGAGTGGTGCTGCTAATGCTGCCATTTCAAAGAATGATATCAGCAGAACGTTGTTAGAACCTTTGAGTCATCCCAAAGTATTTAAATGCGTATCTAAGACTGGTGTCGATTTGTATCAAGCGGTTTTTGATATTGGCGTAGGGTATGAAGCCGACCCGATCAACTCGAAGATGATTGTTAATTCAAGGAAAGGCCGCTACGAATATCAAATCTTAGGTGCGGTAAGATCTGAAAGAGCCGGTGAAATTGTCGTGTTGACTCGTCATGTGGGAGACGGTGTTAAAGTTGCCGCTATGATTAATGATGAAAATGGTAAAATACTGGGGATAGGTGATAAAAATCATTATCGAGATTGTGGCGTACGGCCACCTCCAAGTACTACGGATATGCAGAATTTTTGGTCCAAAGACTAAACCTGAACGGCAATTATTCTTAAGGCGACCTTGTTGGTCGCCTTTTTTGTGTCTGATGAATTAAGCACACCAATGTGATACGTCATCAATTGGTTATGTGTTAACTACGAAATACATAGCTGAGTATGATGTATCGTCTAAAGGTGGCTTTATTTATCTGGTTAACGGTTCTGCTTAAGATAGCTTCATTCCAAACGAAGAACTAAGCGAGACACTCATGACATTCACTAAACCTTTATTGCTAGCAACATTAATTGTGACTCTTTCTGGTTGTGCATCACCAGCGACAGACAACGAAAATGAAAACGCTGCGCGTAACCGCGGTGCTATAGGTGGTGCATTGCTAGGTGCTACGGCTGGTGCATTGACTGGAGATGCAAGTTTGGCCGTTAAGGGTGCTGCATTGGGTGGTGTGACAGGTGGTGTTGCTGGTTCAATGAAAGATACGGACGATGCAAGAAACGCACAACGAACCCAAGTTACTGCTGATGGTCTAGCGCAAGACAATCGCACCGATGCAGAAAAGCGAGTTGCTGAAGTAGAGGCGGAAATTAAGCTAATTGAACTAGAACAACAGCTTGCTGATCTCAAAGAAGAGAAAGAAGATAACGGTGCATAAAGCTGAAGCTACAGCAAAAGCCACAGCTTCGATATTCGTTTAATTCAAAATCATTCAAACAGAATGGCCACGTAATGTGGCCGTTTTTGTATCTAAAATACACACTTCAAACAATGAATTAATTCAATAACTTGTATAGATACTCACGCCAAGTAAACTAGACTCAGTTTAGATATTAATTTGGTTTGAGAAGCGCAATAGTCATGAATGTCACCTTAAGGGCCGCAAAGCACGCGGATTTGGAACAACTTAACGAGTTAATGTTCGATCTCCACCATCACCACCACCTTGCTAGCCCAGAGCACTTTAAAACGGCAGAAGAGATTGAGCAGGAAAAAAGCATTGCACGTTACTTGGATGATCCTGAATGCTTGGTTTATGTGGCATTAAAAGGTGAGCTCATTGTTGGCTTTATCTCCGGACATTTTTGTGAGCTTATCTCAACGGTGAGTAAATCGGTGCCGATGGGGAGTGTCGATGAACTGTTTGTTTTGCCTGATTATAGAAAAGAATCGATTGCTGAAAAGTTGTTTAGCAAAGTTGAAGCGACTTTTGATGATTATGGGGTTGAACAAGTCTTTGTAGAGGTTTGGGACTTTAATTCACCTGCCAAGGACTTCTATCAAAAAATGGGGTTCACACCTCACATTCAATGGATGAGGAAGGCTTTGCACAAAACGTAGACAGCGATTTTGTGCGTGTTTGATTACACTAGAGCAGTCTTTAACTTTTTCTCTTATTTTTAGGTAAACTCGTTGGCTATTCGATATTTATTAGTTTTCATATTATCTCTTTTGAGTACTACTTCCGCTTGGGCAAGCAACACTTTGCCCGATCATATTGCGGGCGCCTTGTGTGTAGTACGTGCTGATAACCAAATCGTGTTGGTTGATGAGTTGATTACAGGTCAATTGTCTCTACCGGGAGGCACTGTGGTTTCTGGTGAACCGCCATCGGTCGCGGCGCAACGAGAAACTTGGGAAGAGGCGGGTTTGTCGGTAACGGTCGGTGATGTACTGGGTTATACAGACAGTGCCGTCGTGTTTGATTGTATTTCTGACTCTGAAGTGATCAGTTACAAAGCTCGAAATGAGTTAGGTGGCTTTGAGCTACCAATCTGGTTTGCTCCTCATTATGGCGTGGAAGTTAGTAGAGCGATGTTACTTCCTCCCACTGAGTTGGAAGCAAAGCAATATCGTTACCCAGAGCAGTGGTCAGAGATTAATGAGTTGTTTTTATCTGCGACAGATCAACCTGTGACGTATGTGACTGAGCTGGTGGGCGCGGCACCGAAAGTCCATCAAGTTGAATTAAATTGGATTGTGTCGCTTCAAAACGCGTTCGATAATATGCCAAGCGTGTTTGCGAATACTGTGCTTTTAACTGACTCGTTAGCGAAGCCATGGGTTTTCATCGTGATATTGCCGCTAATTGCTTGGCATTTTGGCCGTAACTTCGCGTTGAAGTTTGGATTCACTTTGATCTCGGTGACATTGCTCACTTTAATCGCCCATCAAGGGTTTGGTTTTCCACGTCCGCATGCTTACTTGCCAACATTGAAGCTAGTGATGAGCAGTGGGTATAGCTTTCCAAGTTTATTGGCTGGCTTGTGGGTGAGTTTAACCTTGTTAGTCTTTTGGAAACTAAAGCGCCTCTTGGAGCAAAAATCGATTTTGATAGTGCTCGCGGGCCTACTGTGGATTATGCTATTTACGTCTTATTCAGGCAGTGCGTTCTTTAGTGATGTCTTAATGGGAGGCGTATTGGGCGCGTTAACGACTTGGCACATCGTGAGATTAGATGCGAAACCTGATGTTGATATTAGTGCCTTATTAAGCTCTAAAGGTGTCTGGTGGGCATTGTGCTTACTGTCGATTGTTCTCACGGTGATATGGCCACTGCCAACATTCTCTTTCTGGGTGGCAATTTTGATGACGATTGCATGCTTAGTAACGTTAACGGATTCGAAGCCTTTGGTCGGCCAGTTCTCATTCAAGATTGTATTTGGAGTGATGGCGATGTTGTTAGCGGGAAATCTGCTGATTAGCTGGGCAGGAAGTTTCGTCTCATTCAGTGGCATCGCTTCATTTATCGTTGAGACCTTACGTTTCCCAATCTTGATTCTATTTGGTGTAGTGGCGTTTCGTCTGCCATGGAAAAGAGAGTAGGCGAACCGACTAATATAAAATCAAAAAAGGCTGTGCAGTGCACAGCCTTTGTCATTTGTGCAACAAGCAAAAAGTAATTCTCACTATAGCTGCTGAGCGTTTATGAGTTGAAGATAAATTTCTCAATAGCGACCGCTACACCATGGTCGTCGTTGCTCGCTGTGATGTGATCCGCTAGTTTCTTGGTTTCTTCCATTGCGTTTTCCATTGCAATGCCAAGGCCAGCGTATTCAAGCATATGATGATCGTTTTCAGCGTCACCCATGCAGATTACTTCTTCTGCTGTAATACCCAAGTGCTTAGCTATCGCCTCAATACCGACACCCTTGTTTGAATTTGGGTTTAGGAACTCTAAGAAGAATGGTGCACTTTGCACGATAGTAAATTGAGTCTTAAGCTCTTGTGGCAACTTGCCGATGATTTTAGTCAGCTTGCTTGGTTCTGCGACAATCATTGTTTTGATAATTTCATGGTCGTCTTCTAGTTGAGAAAAGTCGAACTCGGTAATCTCTAAGCCGTTAATACGCGCTTCAATAGCGGTGTACTCATTGTTTTCAGGTGTTATTAAGCCATGAACCTTGCTGAAGGCATGCACATAACCACCTAGCTCTTGTGCTAATGCAGCAATCTGTTTCGCGGCTTTACCATTGCTGATCTCGCTGTGAATGATCTCTTTTGTCGATACATTCTGAACCATAGAGCCGTTGTAGAAGAGTACAAAGTCATCTTCGCCGTTGATGAAAAGCTCGTCTAGCTTACTCTGCATGCCTTCTAAAGGGCGACCAGAAGCCAGAACCACTTTCACACCTGCAGCGCGAGCTTTAGCTATCGCGTCTTTGTTCTCTTGAGAAATTACCTTATTACTGTTGAGCAGTGTGCCATCCATATCAAGAGCAATCAGTTTGTACATGTTGTTCCTTACCAAAAAATTAAAAGCTAACAAAATCTAATGGGCGAAAGGATAAGGGAACTTGAAAGCTCAGGCCAGGGCTTTGATCAACTCATTTATCAGTACTCATTTGTTTGACCAAAAGGGGCAAGTGCTTTAAGGTCTGCGGTTGATTAATTTCATCAAATGATTGAGCTGAGGGAAAGTTGTACAAGATTAATGAAATGTTTGAAACCATCCAGGGCGAGGGCGTATTTACCGGCGTTCCTGCTGTGTTTGTTCGTCTACAAATTTGCCCAGTAGGCTGTTCTTGGTGTGACACCAAACAGACGTGGGAAGCATTACCTGATGATGAAACTAGCCTTGGCGATATTATGGTTAAGACAGAAGATTCACCGACTTGGTCAGCAATTGATGCTCAAGGAATCGTGAATGAATACATCAAACAAGGTTACACAGCTAAGCACATTGTGATTACCGGTGGCGAGCCGTGCATTTATGATCTTGTCCCTCTCACTGAAGCATTTGAGCAACACGGTTGTCGCTGTCAGATTGAGACCAGCGGAACATCGGAAGTAAAAGCGACATCGGACACTTGGATTACGGTGTCACCGAAGGTGGCGATGAAAGCGAAACTGGAAATTTTAGATAGCGCCTTACAACGTGCTAACGAAATTAAGCATCCAGTAGGCACAAGCAAAGACATCGAACAGCTTGACGGTTTATTGGAGCGAGCTGCGGTTGCTAGCGACACTGTTATCGCTCTGCAACCAATCAGCCAAAAAGACCGCGCTACTCAGCTTTGTATTGATACCTGCATTGAGCGCAATTGGCGCTTATCAATCCAAACTCACAAATATTTGAGCATCGCATAGGTTGTATTTGTTTACTTGCCTATATAAGTCGCTAGTAGAAGATTCTCGTAAGGATTTAAGATGAAAAAAGCAGTTGTAGTATTCAGTGGTGGTCAAGACTCAACAACGTGTCTTGTTCAAGCATTAAAAGAGTATGATGAAGTTCATGCGATTACGTTTGATTATGGTCAGCGCCATAGACTCGAGATCGAAGTTGCTGAGTCATTGTCGAAAGAACTTGGTGTGAAAGCGCACAAAGTAATGGATGTGACTCTGTTGAATGAACTGGCTATTAGCTCTCTTACTCGTGACGATATTCCCGTCTCTCATGAGCTACAAGAGAATGGGCTACCGAATTCTTTCGTTCCCGGTCGTAATATTCTGTTCTTAACTTTGGCGGGTATTTACGCTTACCAAATCGGTGCAAATACCGTAATCACGGGTGTGTGTGAAACAGATTTTTCAGGCTACCCTGATTGTCGTAATGACTTTGTGAAAGCGATGAACTCTGCGCTTGTACAAGGTATGGATAAGCAGCTTGATATTAAAACACCGTTAATGTGGCTCAACAAAGCTGAAACATGGGCGTTGGCAGATCAGTATTCAGCACTCGAACTTGTTAGAAACAAAACACTGACCTGCTACAACGGTATTATCGGCGATGGCTGCGGCGACTGTCCAGCGTGTGAACTACGCAAAATAGGCCTTAGCGATTACCTAGGTGATCGCCAAGGTATTATGGCTGAATTGATTCGCAAGCAGGGTGAGAATAAATAACCTCATGAGTCAATAGGTTCGTTATAAGCATCAATGATGCAGTTTCGGCCGTTGCTCTTTGCTTGATACAGCGCCTGGTCAAGCACTGAATACAAGTCATCAAAGTCACTTAATGCGTTTGAGGTTGCTAAATAAGCAAAGCTCGCGGTTACATTAAGTGGCTTTTTGTTTTCTGATAAGAAGACCGCACTCGAAATGGCATAATGTAACTCCTCTACACGCTCTTGTACTTCAGCTGGTTTTGTATCAGTAAGCACGATCAGAAATTCTTCGCCGCCTAAACGCCCGAACAGCTCACCTTTAATTAAATGTTGTCTTATTTGCTGACTTATATGAACGAGCGCTCTATCACCAGTAGGGTGGCCATATTGGTCATTAATTTTCTTGAATTTATCGAGATCGAGTAAAACGAGAACATGTTGTTTTTCTGTTCCTTTACAGGCTTTGATACGCTTGACTCTTCGTATTATCTCGGTGCGACTATACGCCTTTGTCATGGCATCGATTGCTGCTTTCGCACGAATGGCTTTGTTTGTGAAGATCATAAAGCTAGCCGCACACAGCAATAGAATAACAATGATGTTATACACCATCCTTTGATGTTCCATCTTTTCGATTTGAAGTCGGTCTAAATTTGCTTGATGTCTCAGGAAAGAACTCTCTAGTTCTTTTTCGTACCTAGCATGAGCTAGATCTAGTGCTTCAAAAGCCAACCTGTTATCTATATCTCGGGTTTCGAACTGTATTAATGAGTATCGCTGATAGAAATAGAAAGCTTGCTTGTAATCGCTGAGTGTCTGATGAATATCAGATAGTTGAAGTAGTGCTTGAGCTGTGTACTTATGTCTTGTGACTTGTTCGGATAGCTCCAAAGCTTGTAGTGCATAATTGAGCGCTTCCGTTTTAAGTTTTTGGTCTTCGAACATATCGCTGATTGCTAAGAAAGCGTTGATTCGAATGACATCGTTGTTTAGCTTGCTTGAAGCCGACAGAGACTCTACTAAGTAGTCTCTCGCCAAATCATAGTTCTTCGTCTGCGTGTATGCTTTTCCTAAACCAAGAGTTGTTAGCGCAATACCGTAGCTATGAGATGATGTAGTCAACAGTGCTTTTGCTTTTTGAAAGTGATTAATTGCTAGGTCACTTTGTCCTTGATTAAGGTAAAGATCTGCAAGGCTATGATGAACTTGTGCTTTCATCAAATCAGAAGCATCCGATCTCAGAGCGAGTGCTTCTATGAGGTACTCTGCCGATTTATCATATTGCTTTAACTCTTTGAGCAAATTACCCACATCGTTATAGATCCCCGAAATATCGTGTCCTTGTGGGAACACGCTTATCAGTGATAGGTAAGTATCTAGTGCGGCTTGATAGTCGCTGCGGAAATGGTGATTGTTAGCGATCACTCGATAAGTGCCAAATTTTGGTAATACAGGGTCAGCAATGTCATGCAAATCCGACTGAAGTGCAGAACAATAATAGTTCGCTTGATGGTATTTAGCTTGCTCATTGAGAGAACGACATAATTGGTATTTTAATAATGCTCTACCTGTAACATCGTTGATTGATTGCATTTTTACTAATATGGACAAAAAGCCTTGTTGAGCTTCTTTGTACTGACCTTGTCCATCATTTACTAGGGCATTAATAAACGCTTGTTCTATCGCTTGGTAGTCACTGTCGTTTGAAGCGATTCCATAAAACGGTTGATCGCGCTGGCTCATGTATTGATATAGCAGTGCCGATAGGTAGAGCTTATCCCCGTAGGTTGTTGAACTCGTGTAGCGTGTTTGCAGCATGTTCAATGCGCGCGAAGGGGAATGAGTTAGAGTCGAGAGATAGAGTGCGTTCCAATCAGCATTTGGAGTTGCGTGGGGATCTAATACCGAGGTGCTAATTGTTGGAGAAGATTCATGATCCGCTGTTGATGCTTGGCTAAAGGAATAAAGGTTGATGAGAAGCAGAAAGGCAATGAAAATGGAGTGAATCACGAGATAATATCAATCAGATAAAGAACGATATTCTATTGTTAGTTTGATATTGCTTCAATTTTTTTGGCGAGTTGATGGTTTGTTATGTGAGGTAAATCTCTAATTCTCAATGGCTTATCATGGGTAACCGGTCGTACGCTATTGTACGACCGATCTTGGAAGCTAGATGTATAATTTCGCTAGATCAGAAGGCTCTAGTTCTTTGCCTTCTAATGTTGCATTCCAGTTAGTACCAACAAGAACAACATCTTCAGCTAGGGTCAGTAACCAATCTTCTACAAAGATATCTAGTGGGATTTCTAATACTTCGAAGTCTGCCCACTCTTCAACGTTGTGAGTCTGAGCGTCCTCTTTTGAAGACCAGAACGGCATCACTTCACTGTTTTCGAATTCACTTGAGTCACATGCTAGCCAACCTTCTTCGTTGCGAAGGCCCCATACCAGTTTAGTTTCTTGTGTTTCAGAAACGAAAAGTTCTAGATTTGCTTGAGTATCAGCGGTTAGTTTGCTCATGAATAATTTCTCTATGTTGATAACAAGACAAGATTAACATTATACAAGGGGGAGGTATATGGCGATCAAGGAATTATAAGGATACTGAAACGCTTACCAAACGTTTCAGTATGGTTTGGGTGCGGTAGAATCTATTTGCCGATTTTAGTAAATATATGCCACTCTTCTTTGATGTTGCCTTTAAAACCAACAACAGAGGCTACGACTTTTCTGTTCAATGCATGATTAGTTTCAGTGTCATTATCACGGAAGCCTGCATCTCCGTACCCTACGGTATAGACCCTTGATGGCGGGATACCATTGCTGATGAGCGCACGTCTTACATTGACGGCACGCTCTTCTGAGAGTTTGAGATTGTATTTGGCATTACCTACTTTACTAGCATAACCTTGCAATTGAATACTTGTGTTTTCGTAACGCTTTAGAAACGCAGCCATTTGACGAATTTGGCTCAGAAACACAGGTTTAATTTCTGCAGAGTCATTGGCAAATAAAATATGAAGATCTTTTTCTTCGCTAGACTCGAAATACGAGCCACAGCCATCATTATCTATTTCAGCGCCTATTTGTGTGTCTATACATAAATCGCGAGCGTTGATAACACCATCATTATCATCATCTTCGAGATCATAACTTTGTGTGGTGCTAGGAAGAGCACGATAAGTGAATTCATCATTTGTTTCAGCCATGATGTTGGCAGAAGCAACCACGAAGCATAGTGGGAGTATAGTTTTGAGAAGCTTCATTAATATTCTACCTTTTCATTCCATTCTTGTGGAGTCTCTACACGTAACCCTGTTAATAGATTACCTGTCGCATTCATGACTCTATACTTTGCGTATTGTACATCGTACTTAGCGTCTAAAAATCCCTTACGTGCTTCGAAGAGTTCATTTTCAGTGTTAAGTAGATCGAGAAGGGTACGCTTACCAATTCGGTATTGTTTTTCATAAGAGATAACGGTGTCAGAAGCTGAATCTACGTGATCCGACAAGAAATCTTTCTGCTGAACGGTTAAGTCAAGAGCGCTCCATGAAAGGCGTAAGCTTTCTTCTACATTACGGTAAGTACTCTCACGTAGGTCTTTTGCTTTGTTGAGTTGATAAGCGGCACTTTCGGCACGGTCTTGATCGGCTCCACCGTTATAGAGATTGTACTTTAAGCGAAGCATCGCAGAAAATTCATCGCTGTTGCCTTTCGTACCACCTGCATCATCGCGCCACCTTTGAGCGGCTTCAAAAGAAACAGTTGGGTAGTTGGTACTCTTCGACTGCTTGTATTGGAACTTCGCTGAATCTACGTCAGCTTGTGCAATTTTGATAACCGGGTGTTGGTTAAAGGCTTTTGCCAAAGCACCGTCGATCGTATAAGGAATAGAGCCTGCGTCAGCACGTGGATATACCAAGCCTAGTGGGGCTTGGCCAACAAGGCGTTTGAATTGAGTATGGGCATCAAATAAATTATTTTGAGCTGCCAGCAAATTACCATGAGCTTTTGCAATACGAGCTTCTACCTGAGACATGTCTGCCGTAGATCCAATGCCTGAATCAACTCGTTTCTTGATATCTATATAGATATTTTTGTGCGTCGCCAGATTGTTTTCAGAAAGTGTAAGCACTTCGTAAGCTTTAACGGAATCAAGATAGACTTTGGTTACTTGCAGTGCAATATCTTGAGCGCTAGATAGCAATTGATAACGGACAGACTCTGCATCAGCAGCGGTACGATCAATGTCGTTAGAAGTATTCGCGCCATCCCAAATGAGTTGTGTCAACGTAATTGCTGCTTCTTTACGTGTTAGATCTGTTGAGCTCGAATTCGTCGCCAAATCCGTATATTCGTAACCAATGCCACCGTCTAAATCTATACTCGGGCGGTAAGCTCCACCAGAAGCATCGTTAAGGTAACGTTGACTAACGTACTGGTTATATGCCGCTTTGATTTCAGGGTTACTTTCTAAAGTAAACGCGACGGCTTGCTCTAAGGTCTGTGCGCTAGCCGGTAAACTGAGTGCAATAGCCAACCCTAATGTAGTCGTTTTAATCCAGTTCAATTTCAATCTCCCAAAAATGGAGTATCACCTAAGTTTGTCGCTTTTAAGCTTGAATATATCAAATTTAGATGAACCGCCAAAAAAATAACGAATGCTCAATGAGCATTCGTAAATGGTTGTAAAGTTGTTAACCGAACGCCGTACAATTTAAGTCGATTTTGAGTACTTAAATTTGATTTGAGTGTTTGGGTTATCTTTCCCTAAGACAATAACTTATATGGAAGTTTTCGTCATCTTAATTATCACTCAGTGACCGTTATCATTCGTTTACATTGTAAGTTATTAAAGATGTAATTCATAGCTAGGAATTATATGACATTAGATGTTATATTGTCACTAGATTATAAAATTGATGTCACTATTTTGACGTCGCAAACAGAAAATGAGCTTAGGGATTTATATGGACATGACAGTATTGAATGCGAGCGGTGCATTAGCATTAGGTCAACGCATTGTTATTTCGATAGATGGCACAATCACGGTCCTAGAAGACGGCCAGCCATTACAAGCTGGGGATGTCGTTTTAGAATCCCAAAATGTAAATTCTGAATCTCAGATTTCAGTTAAGCGCTTTACGCCACAAGGAAAAGATGGCGATGAAGTCGATCTTGACCAAGATATTGAAAATATTTTTGCCGCTTTAAAAGAAGGGCAAGATCCTACAGAGTTAGGCGAAGAGTTCGCAACTGCGGCAGGTGTACGAGGTTCGAGCCTAGTTAGCAGTGGAACTATTGAACGTGATGGTGACGAAACCATCCCAGTTACCGAATTTGTAACAACAGGTTTCGAAGGCCTAGGTCTGTCTCGTACTCAAAGCTTAAGTTTGCTTGATCTATTCCGCTCAGTGGAAGTTGAGCCAACAGTAAGTATTGAAGACAGCCAAATCATTAATGAAGGCTCAACAGCAATTTTCGACGTAAGTCTAAGTAAAGCTGCGTCAGGCGATGTAAGCGTTACGCTTGAGACGTTATACGGAACGGCAACAGCGGACGACATTACAAGCGTTGTTGTGAAAGATGCCGCGGGTAACGTAGTGACACCTAACGCTGACGGCTCTTACACCGTCAAAGCGGGTGAAACTAAGTTAGTCGTTGAAGTTGAGACCAAAGACGACGGCACGTACGAAGGTGATGAGAAGCTGAGCCTGAAAGTGATCGGCGCCACGGGCGTGACAGGCTCAGGTACTGGCGAGTTGACCATCAAAGATGACGGCACTGGCCCTGTTGACCCAACCGATCCTACTCCCCCAGTGAATCCAGACGATCGCCCAACGGTGAGCATCGAAGACAGCAAAGTGATTAACGAAGGCTCGACAGCGAGCTTTGATGTGAGCTTAAGCAAAGCCGCGTCAGTCGACGTGAGCGTAACGCTAGAAACCCTTTATGGTACCGCAACAGCGGATGATATCACCAGCATTGTGGTGAAAGATGCGTCGGGTAACGTAGTAACACCTAACGCGGACGGCTCTTACACCGTAAAGGCGGGTGAAACTAAGTTAGTCGTTGAAGTCGAGACCAAAGACGACGGCACGTACGAAGGTGACGAGAAGCTAAGCCTAAAAGTGACCGGCGCAACAGGCGTGACAGGCTCAGGTACGGGCGAGCTAACCATCAAAGATGACGGCACAGGCCCTGTTGACCCAACCGATCCTACTCCCCCAGTGAATCCAGATGACCGCCCATCGGTGAGCATCGAAGACAGTAAAGTGATTAACGAAGGCTCGACAGCGAGCTTTGATGTGAGCTTAAGCAAAGCCGCATCAGTTGACGTGAGCGTAACGCTAGAAACCCTTTACGGCACCGCAACAGCGGATGATATCACCAGCATTGTGGTAAAAGATGCCGCAGGTAACGTAGTAACACCTAACGCTGATGGCTCTTACACCGTAAAAGCGGGTGAAACTAAGTTAGTCGTTGAAGTCGAGACCAAAGACGACGGCACATACGAAGGCGATGAGAAGCTGAGCCTTAAAGTGACGGGAGCCACCGGCGTGACAGGCTCAGGTACGGGCGAGTTGACCATCAAAGATGACGGCACCGGCCCGGTTGACCCAACGGATCCTATTCCTCCAGTGAATCCAGATGATCGCCCAGCGGTGAGCATCGAAGACAGCAAAGTGATTAACGAAGGCTCGACAGCGAGTTTTGATGTGAGCTTAAGCAAAGCCGCATCAGTCGACGTGAGCGTAACGCTAGAAACCCTTTACGGCACCGCAACAGCGGATGATATCACCAGCATTGTTGTGAAAGATGCTGCAGGTAACGTAGTGACACCAAACGCTGATGGCTCTTACACAGTCAAAGCGGGTGAAACTAAGTTAGTCGTTGAAGTCGAGACTAAAGACGACGGCACATACGAAGGTGATGAGAAACTGAGCCTGAAAGTGACCGGCGCAACAGGCGTGACAGGCTCAGGTACGGGCGAGTTAACCATAAAAGATGATGGTACCGGTCCTGTTGACCCAACCGATCCTATTCCGCCAGTGAATCCAGATGATCGCCCATCAGTGAGCATCGAAGACAGCAAAGTTATCAACGAAGGCTCAACCGTGAGTTTCGATGTGAGCTTAAGCAAAGCTGCGTCAGTTGACGTGAGCGTTACGTTAGAAACCCTTTACGGCACAGCAACAGCGGACGACATCACCAGCGTTGTTGTGAAAGATGCCGCAGGTAACGTAGTGACAGCTAACGCTGACGGCTCTTACACCGTCAAAGCAGGTGAAACTAAGTTAGTTGTTGAAGTCGCGACTAAAGACGACGGTACGTACGAAGGTGATGAGAAGCTGAGCCTGAAAGTGACTGGCGCGACGGGCGTGACGGGCGTGACGGGCACGGGAACGGGTACGCTAACCATCAAAGATGACGGTACAGGCCCTGTTGACCCAGGTAAACCTACAGACAACGATAAACCTACACTAACGGTTGGTGATGCAGCACTAGTGGTTGAAGGCCAAAGCGCCAGCTTTGCCGTGAGCCTGTCGAACGCGGTCGACGCCGACCTGACGT
>NZ_JBFSPI010000050.1:0-6558 GCF_041464685.1 Vibrio sp. 10N.237.312.B06 | reverse complement strand
TGACGGGTCAAGTGGGCGACAACAACGACGCACTGAGCCTCACCGACAGCGGCGCGGGCATCATCACCGACAACGACGTAACAATCAAAGTCCATGATGCTGCGCCTGTCGATGAAGGAGATAAAGCATCCTTTAAAGTGACATTAAATGAAGCCTCTTCTGAAAAACAGTATGTTAAATTCGAAGCGACAACGAATGGTTACGATACTGAATCTGATGACATCGATCCAAACAGCCTAACTTACGAATACAAAGATGCTAACGGCGATTTCCAAGTTGCCAATGTCGTTAACGGTTATGTTGAAATTCCAGCGGGTACTACCGAACTTCGTGTAACGGTGCAAACCGTGCAGGATGAGAAATTCGAATGGACTGAACGTTTTGGACTACATATTGTCGACACCAAATCTATAAGTGGTGGAACGTCGAGTATTGATGAAGCGAATTCTGAACTACAGGGTAAGGGTACAATAAACTTAGATCACACAGATAACCCTACGCTTGAATTAAAGGATGCTGATGTTGTTAATGAAGGAAGCACTGCTGTATTTGAAGGGCATCTGACGAAGGTTTCTGAAGCGTCGATTGAGATGAAAGTCGAGTTTGAATTTTCTAATGGCGTTGGCAAAGCAAACCTTGCGGATTTAGCGGCAGACACAAGTAAGCCCTATGCGGGGGTTACCGTTACATATATTGAAAATGGTAAGACTAAAACTATCTTAGTTGACGAAGCTAACGGTGAATTTACCCTTCCAGCTAAAGTTACGGATTTCAAAGTTAATGTAGATACAGTAAATGATAACCGTTTCGAAACATCAGAAGACTTTGGAATTAAGTTGAGTGAGATACCTTTCCAATCTTCAACTGATGCTAGTAAAGATGTAATCATTAATCACGGTCAGCACGGTGTATCAGCTACGGGCTCTATAAATGAAGACGCTTCTGATAAACCATCTGTAAATGTTGCTAATGCTCGTGCGGTAATTGAGGGGGCGGCTTTAGAGTATAGCGTTTTACTGACAGGTTCTTCTGATGTAGACGTGACATACTCATTTAACTTCCCGAATAGTAGTGATGTTAGAAAAGCAGACATTTCGTTTACGGATGGCGTTAAACTGAGTGCAGATAAGCAATCTATTATTGTGCCTAAAGGCGTATCTTACTTTAAAGTTATTGTTCCGACATTAGATGACGTTCTTGTAGAAAATACTGAAAATTACACGATTACTATTGGTGGCGACACAGGTACTGGCTCGATACTCGACAATGAAGTTGCACCTGTCATCAGGAATCAATCAGTCAGTGTGTCTGAAGAAGCTCTTAGTGGGGGTATTACGGATACGATAGGTTTGCCGAGTGATTCTACTGATGGACACTCTGTTCAGGGGGATTTGTCTATTACCGATGCCAATGGTAACTGGTCTGACACTGTATTTAGTGAATCAAGTTCAATTACAGTAACAACATCAACTGGCCAACCTCTGACATCTGAAGGGCATACAATTACTTGGAGTGTATCAAATAATGGTCACACACTTCTTGGCGAAGCTAACGGTAAACCTGTTATTGAAGCGACTTTAAATAGTAGTGGACATTATGAGGTACAACTTAAAGCTCCTGTTGATCACCCTAATACCAGTGGAGAAGATAACTTATCGATTCATATTCCCGTGATTGCTAAGGATACTTCCGGGTTGTCTAGCTCTGGAGGTCAGATTACGGTTTCAATTGAAGACGACCAGCCAGATGCTAAATATGAAGAAATTGATACGACTATTCATACTGTAGGCACTAATGTTCAGCTTATTTTGGATGTTTCTGGATCAATGAAAGGAGATCGTTTCGATGTTCTTAAAGCATCCGTACTGCAAATGCTTAATCAATATGCGGGAGCATCAGATAATGTTCGTGTTCAGCTTATAACATTCAACTATAACGTTTCTCTAGTTGAGCATAATAACAAAGCATGGATGACTGTCGACGAAGTGAAGGGTTATATCAACGCACTACAGGCCGGTGGTGGTACCGCTTATGATGACGCGATACAAGGTGGTAAGAATTATTGGAATACGGACTCCAGTTTACGTATACCTAACGCAAATAACGTCAGTTATTTCATCAGCGATGGTGCAACACATGAAAATGATAAAATAGATAGATATGAAGAGGCTTCATGGAAGCAGCATTTAACTACTAACAATATTACCGCGCACGCAGTTGGAATTGATCTAAAAGGTAACAGAACTCAGATCAACAAAGTTGCATATGATGGAACAGGTCCCAAAGATAAAAACGCGGAGTTGATTGATGATGAATCTCAGCTGAGTGATGCACTTATTAACTCAATCGTACAAAACGTAACAGGTTCAATCTCAGGTAGCGGTTCTGGTTCTGGTTCTGGTTCTGGTTCTGGTTTTGGGGCAGATGGTGGTTACGTAAGTCAGATAAAATTTGGAACTGGCTCATTTAACTTTAATGGTTCGACTATCTCAACATCGGGAACTTTGCCTTCGAATATTAGCTATTCTAAGGATGAAGCAACCAACAAATTAACCATAACCGTCGATGGTAAGTTCGTATTTGTAATTGACCTTGACACCGGAGCGTATGAGTTTAGTGGTAAACCTCAAGATAGGCCTTCAACACTTGATTTTGATTACACACTGAAAGACGGTGATGGTGATACTAGTAGTAATAAGTTGGTGTTTAATGTTCCTGCTAGTAAATCCGGTTTAGATATTAGTGCGCCAGGTGATGCGGTCGATACTCTTAAGCTATACCATCATCAAAATGGTGATGCTAAGCTTCAATGGAGCTCTGTTGGAACGGATTCAACAACAGAGTATTTCACGAAATCAGAAGTGGCTAATGGATTTAAAGTAAATGTTGGTGCTGGAGGAGATCATGTACACCTTGGAAAAGGCGACGATATCATTTGGCTTGGTGACAGTCATTCAAAGTTAGATGATACAGCGGGTGATAGTGCATCTAAGCAGGCTAACGCTCAAGCGACATTAGAATCATTTACTAACGGTTCAGACAGTAGCTTGTTAGCATCAAACAGTAATGGTGAAGGTGCAGCCTTTAATAACTCTATGCCGAGTCAAAGTAACGCGTATTTAGATATTGCTCATAGTGGTGCTGGCGATGATTATGTATACGGTGAAAAAGGTATAGATGTCATTTTCGGTAGTGCTGGTAATGATTACCTAGATGGCGGACAAGGTAATGATGGCCTCCGAGGTGGAACGGGCAACGATACAGTTAAAGGTGGTGCTGGTGAAGATATTCTTATCGGTGGTCTTGGTAACGATATATTAACTGGCGGCAGTGATGACGATATCTTTAAGTTTGTGGATCAAGACACGACTAGTTCTCGGAATGACATTAGAGATGGTGAAAGAGATGTTATTACTGACTTTACAAAGGGACAGGATAAGATAGATTTATCAGAACTACTGCACACAGATGCGAATGATACTATAGACAGTTTACTTAAGAGTAATCAAATTGGTGTTGTTGAAGGTAACGGTGATTTAACTGTTACAATCTCTCAAGCAGGGACTTCGGTTGGTGAGAATAGTCAACAAATTGTTCTTGAAGGTGCTGCTGGCCAGTACGCGGGGCTATCTGAGAGTGCAATCCTAAGTGATTTACTGAAGATATACGATACAACAAGCAACTAAACAAAAAGGGCCGAAAGGCCCTTTTTTTATATCTTAATTTAGTAAAGTAATCGCGCTTAAGAAACCTTACGTTGAGGTTGCAACACCCTACAGTTACAACACTTTACAGGCAAAACCTTTTAGGTAGAAGCCTTCTGGGTACGCTGTATCTGTTAGGTGGTCAGCGGCTTGCTCGAAGCGCTCGACAAATTTAACGGTTCTTCCTGCATCTAGAGCAGCGTCAGCGATGATTTTTTGGAATAAATCAGTGCCCATCAAGCCAGAGCAAGAGTAGGTGAGTAGAGTGCCACCAGGGTTTAAGATTTGCATTGCAAGCATGTTTACATCTTTGTAGCCGTTAGCTCCTGATGTTAGGTTATTTTTGCTTGAAACGAACTTTGGTGGGTCCATGATCACGACGTCAAACTTAGTGCCTTGATCTCGGTATTCACGAAGTAGTTTAAATACGTCTGCGTTTAGGAATACAGCGCGTTTTTTTGAGATATCAAACTCATTGAGTTCAGCGTTGAACTTAGCTGTATCAAGAGCAAGTTGAGATACGTCTGCGTTGATTACACGTTTTGCGTTGCCTTTCAGTGCGTAAAGACCAAATCCGCCAGTGTATGAGAAACAGTTAAGCACATCTTTGCCTTTAACATACTTCATTGATTCTTTACGGCTATCACGTTGGTCCATGTAGAAGCCAGTTTTGTGGCCTTCCATGATGTTTACGCTGATTTTGACGCCGTTTTCTTCAATGACGATAGATTTTGGTGGCTCTTCACCGTGAAGTACACCAACAACTTGTTCTAGGCCTTCTTTTTTACGAACTGCTACGTCTGAACGCTCGTAAATATTACAGTCTGGGAAGCATTCAATTAAAGCTTCAACCAATACGCTCTTATTGAATTCAGCGCCCGCACTTAGTAGTTGGCAAACTAGGTAGTCTTGATATTTGTCGATAGTGATACCTGGCAGTCCATCAGACTCTGCAGCGGTAAGGCGGTAGCCAGTTAAACCATCACGCTCAATGATGTCTTCACGCAGTGATTGCGCGTCTTGAATTCGTTTTACGAAGAACGCTTTGTTAATTTCTTCTTTTTCAAATGTCCAAACACGAGCTCGAATTTGAGATTCTGGTGAGTAAGCCGCTTTTGCTAGCCATTGACCATTCTGAGCATATACGTCTACAGTTTCACCTTGTTGTGGTTCGCCTTCGACCTTATCGATACCGCGTGAAAATACCCAAGGGTGTTTACGGCGTAGTGATTTATCTCGGCCTTTAGCTAGATGAATTGAAGGAGTCATAATTTACTCTGTTTGTTGAATTTGAAGGAGGGGTATTGTCGGGGAAGTACAAGGGAAAAGCAAATAAGAAAGGGCTGCAAAAGCAGCCCTTGTATTGAACCATCATTAGATGGTGGCTAGATGTCAGTATTAAGCTTTAAGACCTGTCAGTAAACCTTCCATCGTATCGCTCTGCTTACGAAGTTGGTCAACGTTAGAGTTACTTTTACTGATCATCTCGCAGATGCCGTCTGATTGATGACGAATCTCTTCAACGCTTTGTGCAATGTTATCCGCAACGACACCTTGCTCTTCTGCAGCAGTAGCAATTTGCGTACTACTATCAGAAATAGACTGGTTTTTCTCAGCTAAAGAACCGATCTCAACGTTCACTTCCGACATCAGTGTTTGGCCTTCATTGGCATTGTTTACGTCACTTCCATCAGTTTTGTTAATGATTGACTGTTACGCTGTAACGACTCGATCATACTCTGGATTTCAACTGTCGCTTGTTGAGTTCGTCCGGCAAGAGCGCGAACTTCATCAGCAACAACTGCAAAACCACGGCCTTGCTCTCCAGCTCGAGCAGCTTCAATCGCAGCGTTTAGCGCTAACAGGTTAGTTTGTTCAGATATACCATTGATGGTTGCGACTACTTCATCGATCTGCGCTGCATTAGCATCGAGTTCTTCTACTGCTTGCGAAGCCGATTGAATCTCTTGGGATAAGCTAGAGATCGATTCCAAAGTATTAGAAACCTTAACTTGACCACTTTGTGCGACACCACGAGCGTCCATTGTTTGAGTGCTTGAATCATGGGCAAGGGTAGCGACTTCGCGAATCGTTGCTGCCATTTGTTCAGTTGCGCTGGCGAGGCTATTCAAGTGCTCTTGTTGATTACTTGAGATATCTGAGCTTTGTTGTGTTGACTGGTTCAAATCTGAGCTGATTTGCTGCATGAGAGCAACGGACTCTTGGATTGAGAGAACCATGTTTTGTTCACGCTCGGCTACCTTATCGATAGTAATAGCTATTTCACTGAACTCATCACGAACTAAAAAGTAGTTCATACGACAAGTTAAATCGCCACTTGCAAGTGTGCTGAGTGCTTTGTTCATCGAGAACATAGCGCCACCAATGAAAGTCATGATGTAGTAAACCCCCAGAGCTATCAGCGTGAGAGTTACCGCAATAATCGAAACCTGAGTTGTAGATAGAGCTGACCATAAGTTTTGGTCATGGCTTGCGACCAAACTGAAGGCGCCATTCATGACAGAAACAGATCCTGCGCCATATCCTAAAGAGATGGTGTCAGAATTGCTAATGAGTTGAGCGACCTGATCTTTGGTGAGTTGTCCAGCTTCAATCAGCCCTTTCATCAGGTGTAATTCATCCTGGTAAAGGTGAGTAAGTAAAGAGTCCGCGGCGCTATCTAAAACTAGAGTAAGTATAACCAGGGCGATAAGAGGTAATAAGAATAGTAGATAGAACTTTTCTTGGATTTTTAGGTGAATGAGATATTTGTCAATCCAACGAAACGGGATTTCTTTCATAATTAAACATTGATAAACCCCCAGCTCTGCTGGGGTGACTCGCATAGGTTTGA
>NZ_JBFSPI010000049.1:5286-37586 GCF_041464685.1 Vibrio sp. 10N.237.312.B06 | reverse complement strand
GGCAGTGCCGGCAGATTTACAGTCTGCTCCCTTTGGCCACTCGGGAACCCCTCCAGGGTGTTTTTTCCTAACTCATAATGGATAGGCTAAAGAGATGTTTTTCCCAACGCATCTCTCAAGTGCGGAGCGCATCATAGCAAACACGTTAAACCTGTAAAGGGTTTTTCTTATGGTTTTGTGTTAAATGCTGCCTTTTTGGGCAAAGATGGCGAAAAGTACGCATATTGCTCGTGAAGTGAACATCTGTATTAAGATTTACGTACTGATAGGTAACACCTTGAGGTAATTAGCTTTCTGTATCGCGTTTGGTTCGTGTCATTCGTCATGAAACGTCAATTGAATTTAACTTAGATTTACACTTCTTGACGTTACAGCATTCATCAGTTGATAGAATACGGTTAATTTCATTTATAGATAATAATACCAATCGTAGTAAATAATTGGTCACCCTAGCTGGTTAAAACGCTCGATAACTGCGTTAAGAATTTTTGATTGTAGAATAACTACTTATCGAAACTATCTGTTGAAAAGAGCTGCCTTGTTCTCAAGCCTTTTCTCTACGCTATTTCTGACCACTTACCTACTGTGTTTGGTATAAACCTTACTTGCAGACCATTATTATGAAGCATAAAACTGTTTTAACCCTGCTTAGCTTGTCTATCATTATGGCGTCTCCAGCCGCACTAGCTAAACGTATGGGCCCTAGCACGGTCACTGTTGTTACCGAGCAAGTTGACATTCACCAAGTTAGCCAGTCTCTTTCTTTGGTCGGTAAGTTGGAAGCCGAGCAATCTGTAATGATCACTTCTGAAGTGGCTGGCAGAGTGAACTCTATTAACATCAAAGCCAATCAAGATGTCACCAAAGGGCAGATGTTGGTTCAACTCGATGACGACAAAGCAAAAGCAGCAGTTGCAGAAGCGCAAGCGTACCTAAAAGACGAGCAACGTAAGCTAGCGGAATTCCAACGACTAGTGAAACGTAATGCGATTACGCAAACTGAAATTGACGCTCAGAAAACGAACGTAGAGATCGCCAATGCTCGCCTAGCTGCCGCAAATGCCAATCTTAAAGACTTACACATCAGCGCGCCTTTTTCTGGTACGGTCGGTTTTATTGACTTTAGCCGCGGCAAAATGGTGACATCGGGTACAGAGCTCGTGACGTTAGATGACTTGTCTGTGATGCAGTTAGATCTTCAAATTCCTGAGCGCTACCTTTCTAAACTGTCTAAAGGTATGACAGTAACGGCTCGCACCAGTGCGTGGGGCGATACTCAGTTCACGGGTACTGTGGTGGGTATTGATTCTCGTATTAACGCCGAAACTTTGAACCTTCGAGTTCGAATCCACTTCGATAACAACAATGATTACCTAAAACCGGGCATGTTAGTGGCCGCTGATATGGATTTCCCTCCAGTAGAAGCCCCAATAATTCCAGTTCAAGCGCTTGAGTATTCAGGCACTAAGCGTTTCGTTTATGTTATTGGCGAAGATAACAAAGCGACTCGTACCGAAGTATTCCTCGGGGCTCGTCTTGATAACGAAGTCGTGATTGAAAAAGGCATCGAGATTGGTCAGAAGATCGTAGTACAAGGTATCGTGAACATGCGTGACGGTGTTTTGGTTCAAGAGCTTGCCGTCAATCGCCCTGCTAAACTTGATGAAAATACAGCAGCACAAGAAGGCGCTAACTAATGTTGTTATCTGATGTTTCTGTGAAGAGACCAGTAGCGGCTGTTGTATTGAGCCTGCTTTTGGCTGTGTTTGGTATTGTCTCTTTCAATAAGCTCGCAGTTCGTGAAATGCCCGATATTGAAAGCCCGGTGGTATCGATCAGTACTCGTTATGAAGGTGCATCTGCCACCATCATTGAAAGCCAAATCACCTCCAACCTTGAAGATCAGTTATCCGGTATCAGTGGTATCGATGAAATCGAATCTACGACACGAAACGGATCGTCACGAATCACCATCACCTTTGAACTTGGTTATGACCTCAATACCGGTGTCAGTGATGTGCGTGATGCGGTAGCGCGTGCTCAGCGTTCGTTGCCAGATGAAGCCGATGACCCGATTGTTTATAAGAACAATGGTAGTGGTGAAGCGTCGGTTTACATCAATTTAAGCTCAACTGAGATGGATCGAACGCAGTTAACCGACTACACCGAACGTGTGTTGATTGACCGCTTTAGTTTGATCTCTGGTGTGAGCTCGGTGGATATTTCTGGCGGTTTGTACAAAGTCATGTACGTGAAGCTGAAACCCGCGTTAATGGCGGGTCGTGGTGTTACCGCCTCTGATATTACACAAGCCCTACGTAACGAGAACATTGAAAGCCCGGGTGGCGAAGTGCGTAACGATGCGATTGTGATGTCGGTTCGTACTGCTCGTTCATATACTGAAGCCAAAGATTTCGAATACTTAGTGGTGAAACGTGCCTCTGATAACACACCTATCTACTTGAAAGATGTGGCGGATGTTTACATTGGCGCAGAAAACGAGAACTCGACCTTTAAGAGTGACGGCGTTGTTAACGTAAGTATGGGCATTGTGCCTCAGTCTGATGCCAACCCACTTGAGGTGGCTGACTTAGTCCATAAAGAAGTCGAAGCGATTCAAAAGTTCTTGCCTGACGGAACTCGCTTGGCTGTCGACTATGACTCCACTGTCTTTATCGACCGTTCGATCTCAGAGGTTTACAGCACACTCTTTATTACGGGTGGTTTGGTTATCCTCGTGCTTTACGTCTTCATTGGCCAAGCGCGTGCAACGCTAATTCCAGCCGTGACCGTTCCTGTATCGCTAATCTCGTCGTTTATTGCGGCGTACTACTTTGGCTTCTCTATCAATCTCATCACCTTGATGGCACTTATCCTGTCTATCGGTTTGGTGGTCGATGATGCGATTGTGGTGGTTGAGAATATTTTCCACCACATTGAACGTGGTGAATCACCATTGCTTGCGGCTTATAAAGGCACGCGTGAAGTAGGCTTTGCGGTAATCGCAACCACGCTAGTACTGGTAATGGTGTTCCTACCAATCTCGTTTATGGACGGTATGGTAGGCCTTCTGTTTACTGAGTTCTCGGTACTGTTGGCGATGTCGGTGATCTTCTCATCTGTCATAGCATTAACCTTGACGCCGGTTCTGGGCAGCAAGATTTTAAAAGCGAACGTGAAACCTAATCGCTTCAATCAATTTGTTGAACGTGTGTTTGGTAAGTTAGAAGCTGGATACAAATCGGTATTGCGCCGTGCTCTAAACTGGCGTTGGGCAGCTCCAATTATCATTATTGCGTGTATGGGCGGTAGTTATGGTTTGATGCAACAAGTGCCTTCGCAACTGACGCCACAAGAAGACCGTGGTGTTATCTTTGCGTTTGTTCGTGGTGCCGATGCAACCAGTTACAACCGTATGTCTGCCAACATGGACATCGTTGAAGAGCGCCTAATGCCGCTGCTTGGTCAAGGATTCTTGAAGTCATTCAGCATTCAATCGCCAGCGTTTGGTGGTAATGCGGGCGACCAAACGGGCTTCGTTATCATGATCCTGGAAGATTGGGACGAACGTGAAGAGACAGCACAACAAGCCTTGGGTGAGGTGCGTAAGTCTTTAGCGGGTATTCCTGATGTGCGTGTGTTCCCGTTCATGCCAGGCTTCCGTGGTGGTTCGAGTGAGCCTGTGCAATTTGTACTGGGTGGCTCTGATTACTCTGAGCTTCAGAAATGGGGCGAACTGTTAAAGCAAGCCGCTGAAGACTCTCCAATGATGGAAGGTGCGGACATCGATTACTCTGAGAAAACACCAGAGCTGTTGGTAACCGTAGATAAGCAACGTGCAGCCGAGCTAGGTGTGAGTGTTTCGGACATTTCGGACACGTTAGAAATCATGCTGGGCGGTAAGAGTGAAACGACGTTCGTTGAACGTGGTGAAGAGTACGACGTTTACCTGCGTGGCGATGAAAACAGTTTTAACAATGCCAATGACTTAAGCCAAATCTACATGCGAACTCAGTCTGGTGAATTGGTGACACTCGATACTCTAACGCATATTGAAGAAGTAGCGTCCTCGATTCGTTTGTCGCACTACAACAAGCAGAAATCGGTGACCATCAAAGCGAACCTAATGGAAGGTTACACGCTGGGCGATGCTTTGGATTTCCTTGATGAACAAGCGATTGAGCAGCTACCGGGTGATATTTCAGTAAGCTACTCAGGCGAGTCTAAAGACTTCAAAGAGAACCAATCGAGCATCTTAGTGGTGTTTGCGTTAGCGATGTTGGTGGCGTACTTGGTACTCGCGGCGCAATTTGAAAGCTTCATCAATCCTCTGGTGGTGATGTTCACCGTACCTATGGGTATCTTTGGCGGCTTCTTAGGCTTGGTGTTGATGAGTCAAGGGCTCAACGTTTACAGCCAGATCGGTATGATCATGTTGATCGGTATGGTGACCAAAAACGGTATCTTGATCGTCGAATTTGCCAACCAACTTCGAGATCGTGGTATTGAGTTTGAAAAGGCGATCATTGATGCTTCAGCTCGACGTCTACGTCCAATATTGATGACGGCGTTCACCACATTAGCCGGTGCAATCCCATTGATTACTTCAACGGGCGCAGGCTATGAAAGCCGAGTGGCAGTGGGTACAGTTATCTTCTTCGGTATGGGCTTCGCTACACTGGTCACTCTGTTCGTGATCCCTGCGATGTACCGACTGATTTCCGGATCAACACGCTCTCCGGGTCACGTGGAAGCGGAGCTTAATAAAGAACTCAGCCATGATAACGTGGGAAGAACCTCTCACGGTTAATAAACACGCCCGGTTAATGAGCACGGAATAGTGTAACAATATTGAAAAGCCTGCGTTTACTCCTAGCGAAATGCGGGCTTTTTTTGTATAACAATATCTGCTCAACACATTAAAAAATGAAAACTATTAAGGGACACTAAAGTGGCTGAATTTAAATACAAAGATCTTTCTCAAGAAGAACAAGACAAGCTGGATGCAGCAACCTTTCGTCGCCTGTTAGCACACCTAGACAACAACAAAGATGTCCAAAACATCGACCTGATGATCTTGGCGGGCTTTTGCCGTAACTGTTTCAGTAAGTGGTACAAAGCAGAAGCTGAACAACAAGGTTTAGATTTTGATATCGATGACGCTCGTGAGCGCGTATATGGCATGACTTACGATGAGTGGAAACAAAACCATCAACCAAAAGCGACGCCTGAACAACTAGCGGCATTTGAAGCGAAGCAGAAGCCAGAATAATTTGTTCTCGCTAGAAATTGATGAATAGAACAAACCAAAAAAGAGCCCATCAGGGCTCTTTTTATTTTTGCGTCGGTGTTTGTTCTGTGGTTAAGCCAACTCACCCGTTTGCGAGAAAGCTTCTAACTTCGCCGCGTACGGTTGTAGGTCACCAATATTCAGATTTACCCACTCGTCATTGAAGTAAGTGTCTAGGTAACGCTCACCGCTGTCACATAGCAAAGTCACAATAGAACCTGTTTCGCCACGTGCTTTCATTTCACTGGCTAACTGAAGCACACCGTACATGTTGGTACCGGTTGATGCGCCAACCTTGCGACCAAGAATGTCAGATAACCAATGTGTCGTTGCGATACTTGCTGCATCTGGAATTTTGCGCATTTCGTCAACCACACCAGGAATGAAGCTTGGCTCTGCTCGTGGGCGACCAATGCCTTCAATTTTGCTGAATGTGTTGCCTTTCACGTTCACATTGCCTGTTTGGAAGTATTCGTGGAATACTGAGTTCTCAGGGTCGACAACACAAAGCTTAGTTTCATGCTGTTGGTAGCGAATGAAGCGGCCGATAGTTGCAGACGTACCGCCAGTACCTGGGCTCATTACTACCCACGCTGGAACTGGGTGATCTTCCATCTGCATTTGATTGAAAATGGAGTTCGCGATGTTGTTGTTACCACGCCAGTCGGTTGCGCGCTCAGCGTAGGTAAATTGGTCCATGTAGTGACCATTCAGTTCTTCTGCTAAACGACGAGACTCATCGTAAATTTCATCTGAGCGGTCAACAAGATGCGCTTGGCCGCCGTAGAATTCAATCTGCTCAATCTTCTTCTTCGCTGTGCATTTCGGCATTACCGCAATAAACGGCAGGCCAAGTAGGCGAGCGAAGTACGCTTCAGATACTGCAGTACTGCCTGATGAAGATTCAATGATCGTTGTTTCTGGGCCAACCCAACCGTTACAGATAGCGTATAAGAACAGAGAACGCGCTAAGCGGTGCTTTAAAGAGCCTGTAGGGTGTGTGCTTTCATCTTTAAGGTAAACATCAATGCCTTCGATACTTGGTAGATCGAGCTTGATAAGGTGCGTATCCGCTGAGCGTTGGTAGTCCGCTTCAATTTTACGAATCGCGTTGTTAATCCATTGATGGTCAGTGCACATAAGCGTTCTCCTGATCGAGTGTAGGAATTCTTTGTAATTGGTATGCTTCCAATTTAGCTAGAATTTGAGAGAAAAACTTTGCCATATTTGCTTTGTTTTGCTTAAATTGTAGAAAATTATTCTCTTTAAATTCGATTTGGTGAAAGTGTGATAGATGCCGTAGATAAAAAAATATTAAGGCTGTTACAAGAAGACAGCACATTGTCATTGAACGACATTTCAGAAGCGGTCAACCTCACCACAACACCTTGTTGGAAAAGGCTTAAACGCCTCGAAGAAAACGGCATTATTGAAAAAAAAGTGGCGTTATTGAATCCTGAAAAGCTCGAACTTGCTTTTACAGCGTTCGTATTGGTGAAAACCAGTGATCATTCTCATGAGTGGTATGGTCGTTTTGTAAACACCGTATCGGAATTTCCAGAAGTGATGGAGTTTTATCGCATGGCTGGCGAATATGATTATATGATGAAGGTTCAGGTGAAAGACATGAAGTGCTTTGATGATTTCTACAAGCGCTTGGTGAATAGCATTGATGGTATCTCTAATGTGACCTCGACGTTTGCGATGGAGCCATTGAAGTACACGACGGCATTGCCTCTTTAAGCTACACCTAGCTAAAGTTAACTATCGTTTCAGTTTAGATATATTCTCAGTTTAGATCTCGCCTCTGCGATAAAGAAAAGGAATATTCATGTTTGCAAAAGTATCTACTGCTATCCAATTGGTGCTGGCCGTTGCCATTTTTTATTTGGGTTACACCATCTATTCATTTACCAATAAAGTCGGTGAAATCGTTGATACTTATCCGCAGGTCATCGAAGATTTATCCGGTCTTACCAAAGGGCTAAAAGTAGAAGAGCTATTAGCGTTTGCTGAACATGTTAATGAGCTTGCTCCTCAGGTGTTAGATACCGTTGAAGACGTTAGAAAGACCGTCGAAAAAGTGAATCAAACCGTTTCATCGGTCGATAATAAAATCCCTGCGATATTAGATGAAGTTAAAAATGTCCGAACGGAAGTCGGGCAGGTAAGAACCGATGTCTTCCCGCCCACATTGACTGAATTAAAACGATACCGTGTCGATGTGATGCCACCGATGCTCGCTGAAAGTAAATCTTACCGCGAACAAACTATCCCCACCGTTGTTGCCGAATCTGAAATGCTACGAGCGGAAGTTCCGGGTATTTTGGCACAAGCGAATTTGCTGGCAGATAAAAGTAAAGAGTTAGCTCAGGGCGCCGCAGAGGGCGCAGTGAAAGGCGTGGTGTTATCGCCATTTAATTTACTGCGAGACGCTGGTGATGGAATTAAAACTCGAGTACAAGGTGAATTCGAACCCTTGCTAGAGGCTGAATAGAGATTACGGACTGTTACGTGACAGCTTGTCGTTAGCATCATTAAAAAGAGAGGCTAGGTATTAAACCTAGCCTCTCTTTTTGTTTTCTCGTAAATATTTGGGGCTTGCAAAAAGCGTTTATTCGCTATTTATACCAATCACAGTAAGTAAGTGTTCAGGAATAGCGCAGGAAAAAAGCTTGAGAACAAGGCAGAATTTTCTGATAAGTAGTTATTCTACAATCAAAAATTCTAACGAAGTTATCGAGGTTTTTAACAAGCTAGGATGACCAGTTATTTACTACGATTGGTATTACTTGATCGCTATTTAGTAAAACGCATCACACCTTCTTGAACGGCTGTCGCTACGAGCTCACCTTTCTGATTAAAAATTTCGCCGCGCACTAGGCCACGAGTGTTCGCTGCCGTTGGGCTTTCAATCGCATAAAGCAACCACTCATCCATTTTGAATGGGCGGTGGAACCAGATAGAGTGGTCAATCGTTGCTACTTGGAAGTTCGGCGTCATGATAGAAACTTCATGAGGGTGAAGTGCTGTTACCAAGAATCCCCAATCCGATGCGTAAGCAAGCAGGTATTGGTGAATCAATTGGTTGTCTGGCATCGCGCCATTTGCTCTCACCCAAAGGTATTGTTTTGGGTCGGCTTTCTTAGGGTTAAGCGGGTTCACTATTGTTACCGGGCGCATCTCAATTGGCTTTTCGCCACAGAAAGTCTTACGCAGTTTCTCAGGCAAAAATTCAGCAATGTGGCTTGCTAACTCAGTTTCTGATGCAAAGTTCTCTGGCCCTGGGATGTTTGGCATTTCATTCTGGTGTTCAAAGCCGGGTGCGTCACCATGATAAGAAGCCGTAAGATAGAAAATAGGGCGGCCATTTTGAATCGCTTTCACGCGGCGTGTACTAAAACTGCGTCCATCTCTTAGGTTCTCAACATCGTAAATAATGGGTTTTTCAGGGTCGCCGGGAAATAGAAAGTAACTGTGGAACGAGTGAACACTGCGGTCGTCTTGAACCGTATAACGAGCAGCAGAAAGCGCTTGCCCTAATACTTGACCGCCGTATACCTGTGGCAGACCTAGGTTCTCACTTTGCCCGCGGAACAGGCCTTCCTCTAGTTTCTCTAGCTGAAGTAAATTGAGTAATTCATTTAAAGGTTGACTCATCGCCAGCATGCCTCTTGGTAAAATAGGTGTCAGATTATGGTGTTAATCATTCAGCTTAGTCAGATATCTGTCAATAAATCATAGGGTTTCGAGACAGAATATGAAAGCTCTCTTATAATTGGTGAGTAGATTTGCCGAGTCCGGCAAACATGTTGAGAGAAATTGAATATGAAAAAGGCTCTAATTCTTATTACGTCTTTAGTATCGTTTGGCCTACTTGTGGGTTGCCAAGCAACATCAGAAACCAGTGCTTCTCAGGAAGTGGTTGCAGAGAACACTCAAGTGATTTCAGGAACAGTAAGCTATCGTGAAAGAATTGCATTGCCAGAGAATGCAGTAGTGACTGTTACGCTAGAAGACATCTCACTGGCTGACGCACCATCGACCGTTATCGCGACTCAAGAGTTCACCACTGACGGTAAGCAAGTACCGTTCGCATTCGAGCTGAGCTACGACAACAACAAGATTAAAGCTAACCACCGTTACAACATGCGCGCAACGATTCACGTTGACGGCAAATTACGTTTCACTACTGACACCATTAAGTCAGTGATTACTGACGTAGAAAACACGCAACAAGCAGACCTACGTTTGGTTGGTGTCCGTTAATTCGAAATCGATGCCACTGTTAAGGCATCTTGATTAAGCTTAATTTAGTCAGTTGAATAGACGATTAGTGGCAGCTCTAGGGCTGCCATTTATATATTCTGAGTTTAACTTTTCCCGCGTCACTCACTTCAATCCCTTCTTCTTGCAAATGCTTTTTCTGACGATCAAAGGAATCCCCTTTCAAAGAGATCTCACCTTTACTATTGATCACCCGATACCAAGGTAGTTTGCTTCCTTCTGGTAGGTTACCCAGCGCTTTACCCACATGGCGCGCATAACCCGGAAATCCTGAAAAACGTGCGATGTCTCCATAAGTTGTTACTTTCCCATATGGAATTTGGTGAATCACAGCAAAGATTTGGGGCAAAAATTGGTCCATACTAAATGTTCCTAGTTCATAAATACCAATCACAGTAAGTAAGTGTTCAAAAATAGCGCAGGGAAAAAGCTTGAGAACAAGACAGATTTTTCGATAAATAGTTATTCTACAATCAAAAAATCTAACGAGGTTATCGAGGCTTTTAACAAGCTAGGGTGACCAGTTAATTACTACGATTGGTATGGTACCACGGATCGGTAGAAGGAGAGGGCTATGGTATTTTCAACGTTTCAGTTCTTGATCACCACATTATTAGCGGTTGTTTGCGCGAGAGCAATCAGTTTAAGTGAGGGAGATATCCCAGTACTTGCAATGGTCATTCCTGCATTATGGATTCTACCGCAGGGCGGTATCGCAGGTTTAGCTTTGCTTGCTGCCATGACCACTTACGGTCTAACCCTTCCTTTGCAACCCATCACGCTCTCTGTCAGTGTATGGGTGTTATTCCCACTATTGATGGTGGTCTTTTCAAAACGCAGCAGTTTGTCGGTCGTGATTATTTCTGGCTTGATCGTCGCAACGCTACAAGTCGGGATCATGGTGACGCAATCCGCAGGAAAGCTTGATGGCGTTCCGTGGGTTACCACGCTGCAAACTTTGTCGATCATCGTGATTTGGTGGGCGGCAAATCATCTTAAACCAGCCAGTCGACACAGCTGGTGGTCATTAGGCTTAATACTTCCATTATGGATGGCCGATTTACCTTATGCCGCTTTGGTTGCTTTGTGTGTCACGGGTATCATGGCATCGATGGAAACACTGACGCGCTTGAAAACTTTCCGTTGGAATAAGCTGTTGTGTTGGACATTGCCAACAGTCGGTTTTGCGGCTTTGGTGATAACCCCAAGTATCGAAGTGCCTAGTCCCGTTTTTGTGGTGTGGTTATGTTTGTTGGGCACCGCTTGGATGACAGACTACATCCTTCGCACCGAAGATAATGAAGACATCGATATTTAGCTCTTATGTAACCAAACCTTCCAGCAGCAGGTAAATGGCGAATTTACCTGCGATTTGCGAATGGGTTGAATAAAGGATAAGCACTTAGAACGCAATTGTTCAAAAATAGGGTGGAAGGGCTTGCAATGGTTGCTGCGATGCTTAATAATCCAATCACTCTTTGAGGCAAGCCTCTTAGAAAAAGAATCTATGGAGGCTCTGGTCCTCCCGCAACACTAACTTGTGAACTCGGTCAGGCCTGGAAGGGAGCAGCCGCAGCAGGCGACGTGTGTGCCGGGATGTGGCTGGGGCTTCCACCCATTAAAAAAGCCGCTCTTAATGAGCGGCTTTTTGCTATCTGCAGTTTGCCTTTTTCTTGTTCAAGAACGTTTCATCTTTCTTAATTCGCAGGTAGCACCACCGCAGACGCTTCTTCCTCTGAATCTTCTTTGTCTTCGACTTTTTCAGTTACCCAATCAATCGTCTTTGTTAGATAAAGCTTGTTGGTTTCGGTATCAGACCAACGTTTTTATAATCCTCAACTCAACTCAACTCAACTCAACTCAACTCAATTGGTCAAAAACCGATGGGGTTCAAAACGCTTTTTACCCTGATTTCGAAGGTTATGATGAGTTACGTTTAGGTGATTTTAAACAAAGAGTTATCGCAATATTCACTTAATCACATCGTGAATAATGCACACTCGGATTTATATAGGCTTTACGATATACTGATTGGCTATTGAGTCTCTCTACGAGTAATCCGAATGGTCAGCAGCATTAATAAAGCTAAGTTATCTGAAACCGACATCATTACCAAATTCATACTTCCTGCGATTAAAGAGGCAGGGTGGGATGATATGACTCAGATTCGCCAAGAAGTGAAACTGCGCGATGGTAAAGTGATTGTTCGAGGCCAAGCTGCTGCTCGTCAGAAAGTAAAATCAGCTGACATCGTACTTTATCATAAGCCGAGTATGCCGCTTGCGGTGGTTGAAGCAAAAGCCAATAAACATGAAGTTGGTAAAGGTATGCAGCAAGGCATGGACTATGCAAACTTGCTTGAAGTGCCATTTATTTTTGCTTCGAATGGTGATGGTTTTATTTTCCACGATAAAACCAACCCAACTCAACTTGAAACGGAAATTCGTTTAGAGGATTTCCCAACACCTCAGCAGTTGTGGGAAAAGTATTGTGCTTGGAAAGGGTATAAAGAAGAACATCTGCCAATTATCACCCAAGATTACTATGATGATGGCAGCGGTAAATCACCGCGTTACTACCAGCTTCAAGCTATCAATAAAACAGTAGAGGCCGTTGCTGCTGGCCAAGACAGAGCCTTACTGGTCATGGCGACGGGTACCGGTAAAACCTACACAGCATTCCAGATCATTTGGCGTCTTTGGAAAGCCAAAGCCAAGAAGCGAATTCTATTCTTAGCAGATAGAAATATTCTTGTCGATCAAACCAAAACGAATGACTTTCAGCCTTTTGGTACGGCAATGACCAAGATTACAGGTCGCAAAGTCGATCCTGCTTTTGAGGTTCATCTAGCTCTTTATCAAGCGCTTACTGGGCCAGAAGAAGAACAAAAAGCCTACAAGCAAGTAGACCCTAACTTCTTTGACTTAATCATCATTGACGAGTGCCACCGTGGAAGTGCTTCAGAAGACAGCGCTTGGCGTGAAATTCTTGAATACTTTAGCAGTGCGACTCAAGTTGGTTTAACGGCAACACCAAAAGAGACCGATGAAGTTTCTAACATCGAGTACTTTGGCGACCCAATTTATACCTACTCTCTTAAAGAAGGTATTGAGGATGGCTTCTTAGCCCCTTATAAGGTCGTTCGTGTCGATATTGATGTGGATGTTCAAGGTTGGCGACCAACCAAAGGGCAAACTGACAAAAATGGCGAAGTGATTGAAGACCGAATCTACAACCAAAAAGATTTTGATCGCACTATGGTTATTGATGAGCGTACAGAGCTTGTCGCACAAACCATCACCAACTATCTGAAACGCACCGATCCAATGGCAAAAACCATCGTGTTCTGTACGATATCGATCATGCAGATCGCATGCGCCGTGCGTTAGTAAACCTGAACCCAGAACAGGTTAAGAAGAACGACAAATACGTAATGAAAATTACGGGTGATGACGAAATTGGTAAAGCTCAGTTAGATAACTTTATTAATCCCAAGAAAAAATACCCAGTAATAGCCACTACTTCTGAACTGATGAGCACAGGGGGTGATGCAAAAACCTGTAAGCTAGTGGTGCTTGATCAAGGTATTCAATCGATGACCAAATTTAAACAAATCATTGGTCGTGGTACTCGTATTGATGATCGCTACGGCAAGCTTTGGTTCACCATCTTAGATTTCAAAAAAGCGACTGAACTGTTTGCTGATGAACGCTTTGATGGAACTCCTGAACGCGTGAAGGTCACGACTCCAGAGCAGTTCGAAGATGAAGACGATTTAGATGACATCATCGACGGCGTTGATGATGTCGATGCTGATAACCCGTTCGGTGATGAAGACATTGACCCTGATTTAATTCAAGAGCCAGAGGCTACCTATGGCGAAGATTTTGGAAACTCCCCTGAAAGTACAGGCGGTGCAGACGATTGGGATGATGAGAATCGAGTTCGCAAATTCCATGTGAATGGAGTTCCAGTAAAAGCGCTCGCTGAACGTGTCCAATATTATGATTCAGACGGTAAGCTTGTAACCGAGTCATTTAAAGACTACACCCGAAAAACCATGGTGAAACAGTTCTCCTCTTTAGATGAGTTCACCAAGCGTTGGAACGAATCTGACCGCAAGCAAGCCATTATCGATGAGCTAGCCGAAGCAGGTATTCTATGGGAAGCACTAGAAGACGAAGTGGGTAAAGACATGGACCCATTCGATATGATTTGTCATGTCGTTTACGATCAACCTGCTTTAACTCGTAAAGAGCGCGCCGATAACGTGAAGAAGCGTAACTACTTCACTAAATATGGTGATACCGCCCAGCAGGTACTGAACAACCTTCTTGATAAGTATGCTGACGGTGGCGTTACAGAAGTCGAAAATATTACTGTACTTAAAGTCGCTCCTTTTAATGAAATCGGAAGTATGAAAGAAATCATTAATAATGGCTTTGGTGGGAAACCGCAATACCTTGAGGCGGTACACGATTTAGAAATGGCTATTTACCAATCAGCGTAATATACGTCACAATTATTTAAATACCCAAAATGCACAATATGTAGCGACTAAGTTTTTCTCTATGCTGATATGTGGTGTTTTATGGAGTGTATTGGTGTTTTGATTTTGTTTTCCCGTCATCACTTTTGTTGACTAGGTCGCGATTATCAATAATACTCCATCGCAATAGTGCCCAGTCCCCTGTTTTTGAAGTTATCTTAAGAGATAACTTTGAGATCAAGGCTGGGCGTTCTCGTTTTTGGAAGCTAAGAAATTAACGCTCAAGGACTAAAGCCCAAGAAACTAAAGCCAAAGGAACTAAGGATAGTAATGGAGCTCATCCCACCTAAAGAATTTAAACATTATGAAGAACTTGTTGATACGTTATCTCAACGAGGGATGATTATCGGTGATGATGAGCGAGCTAAGCGTAAGTTAGCTCAAGTTGGTTACTACCGTTTGAGTGGTTTTTGGTATCCAGCAAGACAGATAGAGCGAGATGATCAAGGTACTGTGATTGAATGTCCTCATCTAAAGCGCCCCAAACGACTTAATGAGTTTTTACCCGAGACGAGTTTTGATGATGTATTTAGCCTCTATTTGTTAGATAAAAAACTCCGTATCGCTATGCTCGATGGATTAGAGCGCATTGAAGTTTTTGTACGTAGTGTGATTGCTCATGAGCTTGGCCGTGGCAAGCGCAAACAGGCAGGGACAGGGCTCGACATTCCAGAACCACTAGCGTGGAAAGACCCTGAATACATCAATGGTAAGTTCTTAAAAAAGCGTGGTCATAAACCAAGTTTGTGGGAGGAGTGGCAAAGTAAACACAGTAAATTAATAGAACGAAGCCGTGAAGATTGTATTGTGTGGCACAAGCGTAATAATAAAGAAATGCCATTTTGGGTTGTGATTGAAGCATGGGATTTTGGAACCATGTCAAAGTACTACGGTATGTTAAATGATAAATACCGCCAAAGAATCTGTGCTCGTTTAGGGATCTCTGATAAAAGAGAAACGGGTGTATTACAAGCATGGCTAATGGAAATGAACATCCTTCGTAATCGATGTGCCCACCATACTCGAATTTGGAATCAGCAATCGTCAAAAGTGCTCGCTTTACCTTCACATGAAAAATTTGATGATATTCGAGACAATCACAATACACTGACTCGTTTATATGGGGTTATTCGTGCCATGTGGTTTCTAATTGAGCAGATAGGCCCAAGTTCATGTTGGATGAAAGAAGTTGAGTCCCTAATTAACGCCTTACCTACAGTCCCTGGCTGCCATAAATCTTCAATTGGACTCCCTTCTTTACCCAAGGCACATCATTGAAAATTACCTGACTCTCATTCGCTCAAATGATTTGATCGTGCTTGCGGGAGATTCAGGCTCGGGTAAAACGAATTTGGTGCAATCATTCGCAAAAGCGGTGGGTGGTGTATCTAAAATTATTCCTGTTAAGCCTAACTGGACAAGTTCTGAAGACTTATTGGGTTACTATAACCCCCTCGAAAAAAAGTACTTAGCCACGCCTTTTTTAGAAGCACTTATTGAAGCGCAGCAAAACCCAGAAGTACCCTACTTTATCTGTTTGGATGAAATGAACTTGGCTCGGGTAGAATATTACTTTGCCGACTTCTTATCAAAACTTGAAGACAGAGATAGCACTCCCACCATACAGCTCTATTCTGACGATGAATCTGCTCATGTGCTGTCTGAGCTAAAAGCGGTGGTTTCTATCATTTCAGACGCTAAAGCTAAGTATGATCAAGATGGTGTCGTGGACTTTGTTAAGCTAATGCAAGATGAAGCGGTTAATGCTGAAATGAAAAGAGCTTTTGGGTTTAGTGAGAAAGACTCTTTGATCAAATATCATGGCGACATTCGTCGTATGTTATCAGGAATAATTAGTACACCATCAACGATCAAGATCCCTTCTAATGTTCGTATCATTGGCGCTATTAATATCGATGAAACCACGCATTATCTGTCACCTAAAATATTAGATCGAACTCACATCATGAAGTTTAAGAGTCCATTACTGACTGATTGGAATAAGATTTTTGAAGAAATTGAAGGCTATGAGCTTGATGATGTATCTAAGCCTTTGTTTATGGATGTTGAGGCGCTAGGGCAAAGGGCTTCTTATCCTAAATTTGATCGCAATAACGATTTTTGCCAACTTTTTATCGATCTGAATGAGCAGTTTTTCGACCGATTAGGCGTAGAGTTTGGTATGCGAACGATTCGCCAAGGCCTCAATTATTTAGACTTGTTTTCGGATGTAAATGACAACACGGAACAAGCTATCAATAACTTCATTATTCATAAAGTCCTTCCTAAATTTACTTTTGATGGCAATAAATTATCGGGTGATACTCAAAAAATTGATCTACTCGAAAAGGTGCTATTAGAAAAATTGGAGGAGGTGATTCCAAGTCATGAATCAGTAGCAGATGAGTTCTCATGCGTAGCTGCGCTGCGTTCTATCATTGAGAATGCTAAAGCAAATGATGGTGTTGTGAACTACTGGGCTTAACGATGCTTCCAAAGTTTGAAATCAAATATATTGATGTTCAGTGGCATGATAAAAACACGGTCTTGAAAGTCGTTGAATCCTACCTACCACTACCAGTTAGCTATGATGACACTCAGAAAAATTTTAACTGTACGACAACCATATACCCAAAAGCAGAGGGAATAAGGTTAGGACAGTTGGCATTTCGCTATCTAGAAGGGGCTACTGAAGCCCCGTATTTCGAAAAAGCGGATGGCACTAGGGTTCCACTCAAGAAGATCAAAGATAAAGATTCAGGAAAGTCTTGGTGGATTGAGGCTGTAAGTTGGAAGTCAGACACCAAACAATGGACCAGAACTCTCCACAGGACGGCTGGAGCAGTCAAAGCAGGTCTTGGTAGTCAAAGTTGTACTATTCATATTGGTTCGTCTGAATTTACTGCTGAGCAATTGAATCGGTATTTATCAGATTTTAAAAGTGATTTGTGGGAACTGATTCTAGATGAGCAAAGTTATGTTACTGCGAAGGCTAAAAAAGTCGAAGAAGGTGGTGTTGATGAGGAAACTCTGAAGCTGGTATCGAACCTCATGTCGCACGCGCAGAACATAATAAAAAAGCCTAAATCTGAGCTGCGAGAAGTACAGGCTTTGAAACCAAGAAAATTGGTGAAACCTGTTAATCGTACGTTCATGGAGTTGGCGACTAAAGGATACAGTAAAGAGCTTACTAGCAGAGCGACGACGCCAAGCTTTAATGTTCCAGAAAACAGATATGTTCTTTTTGTTCTTCAAAGGCTCCACAGCATATTGAAGCAACTGGTGACGATTTCTCAGAGCAAGGTTAATCGTTTCGAAGGTATGACGATGAAGCTTACTGAAAGGCTCAATGACTTTAGTGGCGAAAAATCAATTAACAAGGACCTGGTTAGGAAACATCTCGAACAGATCAAGAAAACCTATGATTTAGAGTATTTGAATTCGCAGTTACAGGACAAACTTGCTAGCTCTATACAATTGAACACTTCTTCACTTGAACGTTCTAACCGTTGGTTAATTAAGGTCGGAGAGGCTTCCAAATACTATGCAAATACTTATTTTTTAAGCATTAGAATTAATTGTAGTTTGCCATGGTATAGCTCAGACGGTTCGGTGCAGCAAGTCTTTCTCAAGTTTGCAGATAGCTCCCATGCTGCACTATTTGAGAAAGGCCTTGAGTATGAAATTTATACAGATATGTATGAGGGTGTATACCAAGGGAATAAGTGTTTTTATACGTTGAATAGCTTATCGGGTGTAAAAGTTGTTGGTGGGGAAGAGTTAAGTCAAAGACAAAATAAATTCTCAGAAGAACTTGAGAAAGCTCTAGAGCTAGATAAGCAAGGCTGGATAAAGAAATTAACACCTAGAGAGCTAGCTGAACAGGAAAGAGAGAAGCGCTCAGTGCAAACTCAACTTACCTATTTTCAGGAAAATAAGGCAAAAGTTGAACGCGTCTTCGATCAGTTAGCTCCGAAACTTGCAAAGTTTAAATCAGCGATAAGAATGCTCGAGAAAATGGGCGTGAGACCGTCACCAACTTTCCCTAATTCAATGACTTTCGTTCAAAATCCTGATTATCAAGCGATGCACTCCGGTTATAAAAAGATACGTGAGTTAACCAATTTAACAGATGAAGATTTATTGCTATCACTTGAAAAAGTGGAAGATATTGGTCTCGTGAACATGCCTCTTCTTTATGAACGATGGTGTCTGCTACAAATCATCAAAGTTCTGGTTCAAAACTACCGCTATCAGCCTGATGATGAGTGGAAGCGAAAATTATTGCATATTGTTTTGTCACATAAGCATAGTAAGCCGCTGAATTTCAATAATGAACAATTGAAGCGAAAGGTTCAGCTCAGGTATGAGCCTTTATTGAATAATGGCCGAACTCCTGATTTCGTCATGGATGTGGAGTTTGAGACTAAAGGTGGCATAACTAAAAACAAACGTTTAGTGATGGATGCCAAGTTTTATTCCGATGAAATTATCAATATGCACGGTGGAATAGCGGGGATTGTGCATAACCTTTACCATAAAAAAGACTACAGCGAAGGTGGTGTCAATGCTGTCTTCATACTTCATCCAGCCAAAGGTGCGATCGACGAAATAGTGTCACCCCAAGAGTGGGGCGAAGTTAGTTACCTTGGGGAATTATCAATGTTTGATTGGGATAAGATGCCTCGTCATTTGTACCATCAATATGGAGCTGTTTGTGCTAATCCAGTATTAAGGCTTCGTTATTTGGATGAAATCCAAAGGATGATAGGTATGTTTCTTCAATATGGCATTGAAGATAATGCTTTAGCGGGGCGCCCTGATGATGTTGAATCTTTAAACTTCTGTATTTCGTGCGGCTCTCATGAATTAACGAAGAAAGATAAGACAACGAGTAATTCTCGTTCAGCGTGGTATGAATGTGATACATGCAAACACTTTACGGTATATAACCACTGCCATTCGTGTGATACCAGATTGGTAAAAAACGGGGATTATTGGTCTTATCACTCGCAAATGGCTATGGAGCCACTAAATATCAAATGCCCTTCATGCGAGAGCTTAGTTTGATTTTTACAAGCTAAAGTCTGTAAGAGGTTAGCAGGGCAGTCGCATGAAAATTCATTTTTAAATCATGACTAAAGCTAGCGCATTTGGCTGTATATACTTACTGCTAAATATAGTTATAGTTATAGTTATGGTTTTGGTTGAATAACTTTAATGAGCTCACCCAGGGTGAACTGGTCACTTTATACCATTATAAAACCAGTTTAGTTGTTTATGTTAACCTCAGTTTAACTGGAGTGCCTAGTTGTGCTGAGCTCCCATTCTAGCTGGGCCTCTTTAAATACATTGGTGAGCAATGCTGATTTTATCTTTAGTTCTGTTTCTAAATCTGCCTTTCTTTGCTTTAATTCGACAATATTATAAGACGTTGGTGACAGCCCTTTCTTCTCAGTTATTCGTTCTATATCTTTGATGCAACAAATCATTTTGTCTATTAGGCCTCTATTTATTTGTAAAACAGCCACTTCTATGCGCGCTGAGCTTGTTTTTTCTTGAATAAAGACAGTACGTTTCATACTTTTATCAGGAAATTTTATATTTTCATCTAATTCTTTTAATAAGCGGTTAAATAACTTTACGTGCATAGTATTAGTAGCTAATAGGGGGGGGAGGTAGTTTACAATCCACAAAGTAATCAGTAAACCAAACATGGTGCTCTATTTGCCAAGTTGAAGTTGGCTTCTTGTCGCATTTACTTTGATTTAATGGTGAAATGTGAATATGAACATTCAATATTTCATTTTTCTCAATTCGCAGGTAACACCACGGCAGATGCATCTTCCTCCAAACCTTTTTTGTCTTCGACTTGTTCAGCAGCCCAATAATCCTCTTCGATTAAACTCACTACCAATTGTTGCAAGTGTTTTAAGGCAAAAACAACAAATGTATTAACAAAAAAATGCGCAATTTTGTACAAAAGCTGAAAGAGACTATAGAGTAGACTGATAAGTCGCTCGATAATTAACAGGCTTGGGAATTGTTATGGAGAACAAGAAACGCTCTAAAGAAAAGGCCGAATATAAGATCACAGAAGAGCTCGGTGGCCTTGAAACCCTTAATGCTGAATACGAAAAGCAGAACTTCTCACGCCACAGCCACGAGGGCTACACGCTTGGAGTCATCGAACAAGGCGCTCAGCGTTTCTATCGAACGGGCGGGCATCATATTGCACCACAAAATGCGATTATTTTGGTCAATGCCGACGAAGTTCATAGCGGTCACTCTGCCACTGAAGGGGGTTGGGCGTATCGAGCCATGTATCCACTCCCAGAGCAACTTGCCAAGATCACTCAAGAGCTTAACCTACCGAACTACGGCGCGCCTTACTTCCCAAGAGCGGTTGTTGAAGACCCTGAACTCGCTAATCAATTGAGATTAGTCTTTAACACGATTGATGAATCTGACAATCGCTTGTTAAGAGAAACCTTGATGTACGGGATGTTGGTTAAACTGATTAGCCGACACGGAAAATCGCCGCTTAACCCTCAACTCGATGGGAAAACTCAGCGCCAGCTTGTCTTGGTGAAAGAGTTCTTAGATGATTTTCCACAAGCCGATGTGTCCCTAGAGGAGCTATCTAAGCTAGCGGCATTGAGCCCGTTTCACTTAGTGCGCTCTTTTCAGAAAGAATTTGGTCTTCCGCCGCATGCGTATCAAATCCAATCTCGGTTAAGGCTTTCGCGTAAGTTATTGAAGCAAGGACATACCATTTCAGATACCGCGCAAGAGTGTGGTTTTCATGATCAAAGCCATTTTCATCGACACTTCAAAAAGGCCAATGGCTACACGCCGGGGCAATACATCAAAATGCTCTAAACTTGCATGGCTAAGGCATGGCTAACTTGTGTTAAGTGCGGTTAAGTGTGGCAAACAGAGGGGCATGAAATCGAGCAAGTTTGTACAATCGAACCGACTCAACTCCTCTTACATTGAATAGCTAATGTGAAGAGAGAAAAGAACTATATGGATAGTGAAAGAATGGATAGACGAACACAGTTATGGAAGGGCGTTTTAGCGGGAATGCCCTTGAGCATTGCGGTAATCCCTTGGGGAATTCTAGCGGGTTCATATGCGATAGATGCAGGATTGAGTCAGCTTCAAGCGCAAGCGATGTCGGCTATTTTGTTTGCTGGCTCAGCGCAACTTGTCGCCGCGGGTATGTTCAAAGCGGGTATTGGTTTAGGCACCATGTTGTTGACCACACTGTTCATCACCTCAAGGCACTTTCTGTATAGCGTATCGATGCGTGACAAAATCAGCCATCTTCCTGCGCGTTGGCGTCTATTACTCGGATTTTGGCTCACCGATGAGCTGTTCGCGATTTGTAGTGGGCAGTCTCAGCAAGAATTTAATCGCTGGTATGCTGCGGGTGTAGGCGGCGGTTTTTATCTCGTTTGGAATATTGCGAGCTTTGTTGGCATTGTCGCGGGAAGCCAAATTCCTTCACTCAATGAAATTGGTCTCGATTTCGCGGTCGCAGCAACCTTTATCGCCTTGGTGTTCCCATTAATCCGAACTCTACCCGTCGTGGTGTGTGTGGTGGTTTCATTGGTCACTTCGGTTGCCATGTCGGTTAACAATATTGAGGGCGGGCTAATGATTGCAGCGATTGCCGGTATGTTAGCGGGCTTTATCAGCGAATCGTTCCAAGAGCGAAACAACGGCAACAAGACAATTGTGGAGGGGAAATAGAGATGATTTGGTTAACGATATTCCTTATGACTGCGATTGTTTTCTTGAGTCGGTATCTGTTTCTAGAGCCTGCAATCCCGCTTCGACTCAATCAAACCGCAAGGCGCCTATTGCGCTATTCAAGTCCCGCTGTGCTTACTGCAATTTGGGGGCCGATTGTATTTGCTCCTGAACAAACATTTTGGCCAAGCTTTGAAAACCCATACTTGATAGGCACGCTGGTCACAGGTCTGTTGATTTGGAAAACAGGCAATGTGCTACTTACTATCGGCGTCAGCATGGCGGTGTTTTTGTTCTATAACCTCGTTGCGGTTGATTACCTTTTTAATTGATAGACCTTGCAACGTATAGCTTGGTGGCATCTAATGTACTGATTCACTATTTGTGTGTTTAGGTTTTGGTAAGGAGTTAGTTTGGCTAAGAAGTATTATGTGGTTTGGAAAGGTCGCACACCGGGTATTTTTACTACTTGGAATGAGTGTAAGTCGCAAGTTGATGGTTTTGCTGGTGCGAGATATAAATCGTTTCCAACACTAGGCGAGGCTGAGTCTGCTTTCGGTGGTAAAACGTCGTCTGCGTCAGGTTCTACAGCGACAAAGCCAAGCTCTGCGGGTAAGGCGACGAAAGTGAAGGTGCCGCCTCTTTCGGAGCAGCAAATCTCAGATATGCCTTTTGATATCAAGATCTTTACCGATGGTGCTTGTGAGCCAAACCCTGGTGAAGCAGGGACGGGGTTAGCGGTCTACCAAAACAACCAATTAACAGAATTGTGGTATGGCTTGTATCAGCCTGTTGGTACCAACAATACCGCCGAGTTACATGGGCTTAAGCAAGCGTTTATTCTCGCGAAAGAGAAGTTAAACGCGGGTCTGTCTGTTGCGATTTATTGTGACTCTAAGTACTCAATTGATTGTATTACTAAGTGGGCAACGGGCTGGGAGAAAAAGGGCTGGACTAAGTCGGGCGGCGAGATCAAAAACCTCGATATTATTAAGCCTGCGTATGCTCTCTACCAAGAACTGGCTTCAAAAATTACCATCTACCATGTGAATGGTCACGTTGGTATTGAAGGTAACGAATTGGCCGATAGAATGTCGATTGTGGCTATTTCATCGAAAGAGCAGGAGCTAGCTCAATATCGTGACATCGAAGATATTGAGTCTATTTTGGCACTTCGAGCCGGCTAGCTAGGCTTCTTAATGAAAAGCTAATGAAAGTTACTGAAAGCATAAGTTGCCATCATTAGGCTATGCTAAGTTGAGCGTTACATTTCAAATTGATGTAGCGCTCTTTTGATCTTGTGGTGCTCAGTCGCTTTTGTGAGGCATAGCTGTCTGAGTTAATCCTTATTGAGCTGGGTTCTCTATCCAACGAGATAATTGCTGAGCTTGTTTGATCGAATTAAAACTGTCTTTCACTCTCTCACGTGCCTTTAACCCCATCGATGCTTTATCGTTACTGCTTAGCTGCGCGAAACGCTCAATCGCTTCTCTTAATTCTTCCACGTTCTTTTCGCTAACCACAAAACCTGTCTCTGGTGAGACGATCTCTTTGCATCCCATTATATTGGTGGTAATGACGGGAGTTCCCACGGCCATCGCTTCTTTTAAAACCAGTGGTCCTGTATCCACACACCCAGTTTCGGAAAAACAGAAGGGCGCGATTAGGCTGTCATAGTTCGATAGTTTTTCTTTGACCCACTCGTGAGGTTTAGCGCCAAGAAAGGTCACGTTTCGAGTGAGCCCTTGCTCTTTGACCTGCAATTTTAACTGTTGCTCTAAATCGCCAGTACCGATGATATCGAGATGAATATCGAGAGGTTCGGCAATCGGCGCTAATGCATCAATAAGATGGTGGATGCCTTTTTGCTCCACTAATCGGCCAAGGAAAACAAAGCGAAGTTGTTTCGTTTCGGTTTTTGGGTTGAGTTGGAATTGTTTGGTATTAACTCCGCAGTGCAGGAGTTTAATGTTGCCTTTAGCCATGGTATTGAAGTCAGCGAGCATGTCTTTACACACTGCAACCACAAAATCACTCGATGAAATCTTATGTTCAATGTCATAAGCGAACTCGTAAACATCATGACCGTGAGCCACGAATGAACAAGTGATGTTCAACAGTTTTGCCGCGACGATGGCGTGAGCTGTGGTGTGCTGACAGAAATGCGCATGAACGTGTTCGACGTCATTTTCCGCGAGTTGCAGCGCCAGTTTGAATCCATAAGCGAACAGTGACTTTTTGGGCATACTGGTTTGCTTGGAAACAAAGGATACCGCCCGGAGAAAGCCAAACCAATTGATGCTGGCTATCTTACCCGCCCGAACATCCTTACCTATTTCGACAATGTCGTAGTCGAACTGTTTTTCGCTGTTTTCAATTTTGAACGTCATTACACAAACATCGTGCCCACACGCTTTCACAGAGTCGACTTCTGTTTGAATGAAGGTCTCACTGAGTACAGGGTAGGTTGGCGCCACAAATGCTACTTTCTTCATGCCTTACTCCTCAAATCCATATGATTAAAGCTATCAAGCCAAGGTAATAACTAATAAAGCAAAATACGAACCAAGATAAAATCGTAGTTTTGGAGGGCTTTTCGATGGTTTTCCGAAGGTTATCCCCCAAGAAGCCGCTCATTTTCTCAAATTGATAATCAAATTGGAGTTTTGACGCTCATGTCTGATCACCCTGTTCGTCATTTTGAGAGTGTCTGCGTAGGCGACTGATCTAAAAGTGATTTCATAGCAATACACTCTCGGCATAGAACATGCAACGTCAGCCATATAACGTATAATTCTGAGGGCGTCATTATGGCTAAAGTAAGTGTTGTTATCCCTACCTACAACTGTTTGGATTACCTGCCGAAGGCAATTGGCAGCGTACTTAAGCAGACTCATCAAGACGTGGAGTTGATCATTATTGACGACAACAGCAACGATGGAACGTCGACGTATCTTGCGTCAATCCATGATGAACGCATCATTAAATTATCCACTTTGGGTGTGGGTGCGCCTCAAGCGAGAAATCTAGGGATTGAAAAGGCGACCGGTGAATACATCGCTTTTTTAGACGCAGACGACTTCTGGTTTTCTGAAAAACTCGAACGCCAACTCGAATTTCATCAACGATACCCAGATCTCGCGATGAGCTTTACTAACTACGAACACCTTACTGAAGATTACCAAGTGATAGTCGACTGCTTTAGTTACTGGTCGCAGTTTCAAGACCAAGACGAGCTGTTCATTAATATTGAGAGCCCGCTAGAGTTCATTATCGAAAACAATGTAATTGGAACGTCAACGGTCATGGTGAAAGCGGATGTGTTCTCTCAAACAGACAGTTTCAATGCTGATATTAAGTATGGGGAAGATTGGGAGCTGTGGCTTCGAATGAGTGAAAGCCATCAGATCGGTGTGTTGAACTCGGTGCAGGTTGGTTACTTGATGAGAGCGAGTTCCGTTACCCAAACGGAAAGTCTTAAATTGAGAAATTTGCAGTCTATAGAGACCATTCTCCAGCGTTACCAAAATGACAATCAACGATGGAACCTACCGACGTCCAGTTTCAAAATTGCAAAGGCAAGAATACTAGAAGGTTACGCCGACTATTACAGAGGCTTACAACAGAACCGACGGGCCATGTCTTATAGCATCCGCTCGTTAGCGTTGGCTCCTCAAAAAAGAACCTTACGACATCTTCTTGGGGACTGCAAAAGTTTCCTAATGCCTGCATTGTAAGGAATAGGTGATTTCTATGGGTTCATTAAAACAGTCGGCCTATTACGCCATCGGCATCGTGATGATGAAAGGGATCTCGCTCGTGATGATCCCCTATATCACCCATAAGATGACGTTGGTTGAATACGGTTCTTTAGAAGCCATCGTCTTGTTGGCTGACATCGGGACGATCTTATTTAGCTTTGGCATTGTTGAAGCCATGTATCGATATGTTGGCGTTGCTGAGGGTGAAGAAAAGAGAAAGCTTGTCTCGAACTGTTTCACGTTGAGTGTCTTGGTCTGTGTGCTAGGTGGGGCTTTAATTGCTCTTAGTATGCCGTTGTTGTTACTGATGCTGCCTGTCGAGTTTCAGCCTTATCAAATATTACTTCTATTGATACCGACCATGTTAGATGGTGCGATTTCTATCCCGCTAACACTGATGCGAATGAATGCGATGGCTAAACGCTTTTGTATGCTCAATGTGTTGAAGGCGAGTGTGCAAGCTGCTATGACGTTTGCATTGCTTGAAGCAGGTTATGGCATTGATGGTGTACTAATATCTGCCGCTGTTTCGAGTGTGTTGTTGATGCTGTGTTTACTGCGTTATCAATGGCAGGAGATGGGCTCATTTGGCAGCCTCAAGTACTCCGCTAAGATCCTAAAGTTTGGATTGCCCACGTTAGTCGGTGGTGCTTCTATTTACATGATTACAGGCCTAGACCGTTGGGTGATGGCAAGCTTTGTGGGTGTTGAAGAACTTGCAATCTATGCGGTCAGTGGCAAGTTTGCGTTGCTGCTTGGCTTGTTACTGCAGCCTTATGCTCTGTGGTGGTTTCCAAATCGGGTGGCCATGCTACAACAGCCTAGCGGTAAAAAAGTCTGTGCGGATAGAGCGCTAGTCGGCGTGAATCTGGCCATAGTGTTGGGTTGTTTGATGATCCTTACGGTGCCTGGTTTTATTGCTTTGATTCTGCCCAGCAGTTATCAGTATGCAGGTACTATTGTTGTCGCACTCTTGGCGATTGGTGTGATTAAGAATGCAGGGGATTACCTCAACCTTGGTTGTTTCAGCGGTGACTCAAGCCAATCGCAAATGTGGATACAAGGCGGGTGTGCGATTGTAGCAACCATTGGTTATCTTGTTGTGACACCGATTTATGGCGTGTGGGGCGTGGTGGTGGTGCTTTGTGGTACTTATGCCGTGAGGCTGTCACTGCTTTATATTGTGAGCCAAAAGATGGAGTACTTGCCTTACGATCATCGTAAATGGATGGCTGCGGTGAGTATCGCCATACTTGCGATTACCAGTGACAGGCTTCTTGGTTGGGCGCTGGTTGATGTTCATGACTTTGTTTTAGGCAGTTTTGTGGCAATAGTGACGTTAGTCGTCTTTGTTCGATACTCTGTTATTCCTGTTCCACAAGTGTTGCTCGATAAGCTCACGTTAGGCAAACATTCCCACGTAAGTTGAACCGATTTCACCCAGAGCGCGGGTATTCTGATAAGCGTCTAGGGAAATATGAATTAATGATAATAAAACGCTGTTCATAATTATTTTAATTAGATAGTATTTATAAATCTAGTGAATGCTAACTATGGAAAGATATATGAATAAGTGGATGCTGCTCCTCTCTCTGTTTTCAGCTGCCTCATACAGTGATTCTTATTTTGCAACCGAGGGTGTTGATACTCCCGACTTCAATTCATCGGGTTTCAAGCCGCCTGAGGTTTCTCGACAGGAACAAAACAATATCGTTTGTGAAAGTGTCGTTTGTAATTCAATCTCGCGATCGCAGCCCGTTCCTGAAGTGGGCGAAGTACCGGATCGAGAGCCGAATAAAACATTAGAAACGATAGCGAGTGCGATTTTCATCGCGGGCGAAATTGGTATTGCAGACAATTTGATTGAACCAGACGAAGAGCATTATATTGTCGAGTAAGGATTAATTAAAATGGCGGCATGTGAAGCGGAAATACAGAGCTTTCTGCATTCGTTCATTGATTAAATATTTACGAAGTTTTTAACAAGGACGAAAAATGGAAAAATGGAAATCTGGAAGTTAATGCTATTCATCCCCGCTTGTTTCGCGCTCAACATGACACCGGGCCCAAACAATTTGTTATCAATGAACAACGCCCGTTGTTACGGATTTCAGGCCGCCTTTGTCGCTGGTCTAGGAAGAATCCTTGCTTTTTCCGGCATGATTGCTTTGGCTGCATCTGGTTTAGCGGTTGTGCTTTATACTTCTGAAACGCTGTTTTTCCTGATCAAATTATTTGGTGCAATGTATCTGTTGTGGATCGCGTTTAACCTATGGCGATCTCAAGCCAGCCCGGTCGCGGATATCGAGCGAAATAAGAACTGGTTTGGTCTTGTTAAACAAGAGTTCGCGCTCGCGGCGGGCAATCCAAAAGCGATACTCATTTTCACTGCATTCCTTCCTCAATTTGTCGATGTTTCTGCGAACGTAAATACTCAATTCTTTGTCTTGGGAAGTACGTTTCTTGTATTAGAAATGCTCGCAATTTCTATCTATGCAGCCTTTGGCTTATATCTACGACATTGGTTTTCAAAACCTCAGATGGCCAAGCGTTTCAATAAAGCATGTTCTGTGTTTCTTGCCTTGTCTGGTGCGAATTTATTGGTGAGTCGTCAGTAGGAATTGACTGGTTTGTGAGTTGTATTTGTCGATGGTTTTGGTGCCATTAAAGAAGAGAGTGCCTATCTAGAGCCCGCATCTTGATGCCGGTTTAAATATGGGCGTACGCACGCCTAGGTCAACATCACGATACCGTGCATTAATACGACACTAGAGGTCAGTCGGGTTCGCATATCAAAGTAGCCGTCGGGGCCTTCACTTTGATTCTCTTCTCTCATTGACCTTTCCGCTCGCCAAACCGCAATGTAGCCTAAGATCAGAATCAGAGTGGTGAGGAACTCTTGTTGCTCACCGAGTAGCACCGCTAGCCACGCTGCCAACACAATAACATTGCTAAGAAACAGAGCCTTGTTGCTGGATTGGCTTTCGAAGTTCTCTATCCCATTGCCCCACAAGATGCCCGACAAAAAGCTCAAGATAACCACGCTGTAGGTGATGAAGAGTGTTTCGCCGCTCAAGCTAAAGAATTGCCTGTCGGTGAGTGATAACAGTAGGCCGAATAAAAAGGGGATTAAACCCATATAACCGAGCTTGGCCATGGTGTTGCGTGTTTGAGTTGTCTCCATGTAATCTAACCTCATAACTGCTGCTCTATTGCATTTTTGAGGGTGCTACTGGTTGGCGATGTAGAACTCGGGAAGGTTGCTATCACTTTGCCTTCTTTGCTGACCAAGAACTTGTAGAAATTCCATTTCGGTTTGATACCGGCTTGTTGTTGGATTTCGGCAAAGACAGGGTTTGCGTCTGGCCCTGAGAGTGAAGCGCGCGCCATCATCGGAAAAGTCACACCATAATCTAGGTAGCAGATTTTAGCGGATTGCTCCTCGCTTCCTCTGTCTTGGCGAAAATCATTACTTGGGAAACCAACAACCGTGAACCCTTCATCTTTATACGTTTGGTGAAGCTGCTCAAGTTGTTCGAACTGAGGCGTGAAACCACATTGGCTTGCCGTATTTACGATCAATAAAGTCTTACCTTGAAACTCTTCACACAGCTCAATTTCTTCGTTTGAATTTAACAGCCGTTGTTTACCGTTGAGTATCTCAGGGCAGCTTGCTGAAAAAGCGAATGGACTTGTTAGGCTCGCGATTAGGGCGGTGGAGCACAGCAGTGAATGTTTCATAAGTCTGACTCATTTTAGTTGGCGTAACTGTTATTACTGTTCAGCGACTTGAAATGATCACTTTAAAGACCAGAATCGCTCCAGTATCAGCTGTCGCTTGAGTGTCAATTGTCGCTTAGCAAATAGGGCGCCACCAAGCGCCTGATATTCACCTTGGCTCCAAGGCGAGATGCCAGCAGGTACATGCCTCCAATCTTTCGGTGGAGGAATAGAGCGTCTGCTGGTGGCGTGTGCCAATACTCTTGCTCCATGCTGAGTATGGTTCCCGCTTCACGAAGCCTTTGGGCTAAACCACTGGCTTTGAAGTCGTAATCTTCATCGACAAGCATGGGTTCACAGGCCATTTTCACTAAGTTGAGAATCGCTTGGCGCTGGTCTGGGAGGATGGTCTCACTAAAAAATCCAATCTGCTCTAACGCCTTGTTGAGTCCTTGTTCATCGTGAGTAATCACAGAGGTAAAAGCCAAACGATAGCCATCACTGAAGCGGCCGCTGTATTCTCGGGTTGCCCCAAAATCTAACAGCCCAATCTGTCGCGTGTTTTCAACGTAAAGATAGTTGGCGAAGTTGGGATCGGTTTGCACCATCTTGAAGTCGAATAACTCTCTGAACAGAAGCTCGAGCAAGCTGTGCATCACAAAATCACGGGTGCTTTGATCATAACCTTCAATTTGCTCTATCGAGATGCCCTCAATGAAGTCCATGGCGAGCCCCGATTCTGATGAGATTTGCGTATGAATCTTAGGCACGACGAAGTGAGAGTGCTCTTTAAGCGCATGATAGTAACGAGTCGCGTAGTCAGCCTCGCGAGCATAGTCGGCTTCATCATGTAGTTGTTTTTTCGCCTCTTCTAACAAGCCTTTGTAATCGACTGACTTTGGTATCAACCCAACAATATTGAGCAATGTACCAACGTTGTCCACATCACTGTCGATGCTTTTTCGAATGCCTGGGTATTGGACTTTTATGGCAAGTTTGTCTCCAGAGTCGCTATACGCTTGGTGAACCTGACCGATGGAAGCACTGGCGATGGGCTTAAAGTTGAAGGAGATAAACTCCGCCTTCCAGTTGATTCCGAGTGAATTTTCCAACACTTGGCTGAGCTGTTTGGCTGGCAGTGGGTCAGCGTCTGAACGTAGGCGAGCAAGAATGTTGGCTAACTCGGGTTCAAGAATATCACCTGCATCCATTGACAACATTTGACCGAGCTTCATCGCTGCCCCGCGTAAATGTGCCAGTTGATCGGTGAGCCGAGCAATGTTTTGAGGTGTTAATACCAAGTCTTTTGCTTTGGGTCTGTTTCCCTGCGCGAGCTGTTTTGTACCTTCAGTGATGACACTTCCGGCTACTCGAGTAGCGAGAGACGCGAACTTACTGAATCTTGAAATACGATGGGTAGGTAGATTTCTCTCTTTTGCCGACATAAAGGTTCTCACTTAGTTATCAAGACTCACTACAAAGTTCTATAAATCATTACCCAACCGAATGTTTTGTTGTGGTAACTTGTCTCGCGAAACAGTAAACAGAATTTAAAGGACAAAACATGAAGTTTATTTGGTTAAAAGTCGCGGTTACCGTTTTAGTTTTTGCTGCGCTGTTTGGTGTGGTGTATTACAAAGTCGCGAGTGGTATGTCTTAACCAAGCGCTATTTTGTGCAGCTGTTACCATCGCAGCGCGACTTTCCGGTTAACCAAAAAGAGACTTTATATCGGTTCTTGGCAAATCGTAAATAACACCAATCGGCCACTGGCTTGAATATCGCCCAACGCAATGGGGCGTATAGCCAGCCTTTTCCTACTAAGCGCCACGCTTGGTAGGTCACGTCTAAACCTAGCAGCAGTTTTCCATTCTCATCCAGTGCATGCAAAACGGTGTTGGCTGCGTCGGCATCAATTTGAGGGTAGTCTGAAAAGGCTTCACTGTAGATATCGATGGTTTGAATCTGTTTTTTGGTATCAGATTTAGCCAGTGCCGCCATCTCTTTCGCGCATAACGGGCACGTCCCATCGTAAAATATCGTTAATGAAGTCATTGCTTCCCTTAATTTTACCAATTCTAAGCTATACGCAATCACCGATTAGGTGGATCATTTTGCTCAGTTATCCGACACTGTAATTGTGACTACTATTTTACAGTACCATCACAAGGAAAATTCCGCGCTAATAACTAACGATAAAGAGTTGGTATTGATGATAATTAACGTAGCAAAAAAATTCATTTTGGCAGTGTTTGCACTGGTGCTAGCTGGTTGTGTTAGCTACAGCGTGACTGAACAAGAAATGACGAACTACCTGCAAGATTCGGTGATGTTAGAACAAGAAGTCGGTGTTCAAAACGTTATGTATGCGCAAGTCGCTGTTGATGATTTAGCGGTGCAGATTGGTAGAGCTGATATCGAGCGTGTGTCTGTTCTGGCGAACACCAATGCAAAAGTTCAGGTGTTCAACATGCCCAATATGGGGTTGGACTTGGACATCGAATTCAGCGCAGTACCTGAATACGACAGAGAAACTGGCGAGGTGTATTTAAAGTCATTGCGACTAGAGCGCTTTGAAGAAAAAGATAAACAGCTTTCGCCAGAGGTTGCCAAGCTACTTAAGCCTGCCGTTTCTATGATTGGTTTTGCTTTGTCCCAGTCACCGGTTTACAAATTGGACAGCAACAAGGTTCAAGAGTCATTGATCAAGTCATCGGAACCGAATCTTGTGATTAAAGACAATAAGCTGGTCATCGAGTTATTCGACTAACCATTCATAATTAACTGCTTTATAAGTGTTTTTTAATTATTTCCTCTTTTTTGAAAATATCGCTTTACCTCAAGTTAACTTGAGGTTCTATCATCATCCACAATCTAAAAACACAATCTAAAAACACAATCTAAAAACACAATCTAAAAACACAATCTAAAAACAC
>NZ_JBFSPI010000049.1:0-5187 GCF_041464685.1 Vibrio sp. 10N.237.312.B06 | reverse complement strand
CAATCTATCACCTTGTCGTCTGCTGTAAATTCTGCACCTTACTTTGATGCTGATGTGAAGGGGGCGATGTCGGTGCCAAGTTTCTACGACAACTTTAATGTAGAAACGGGAGAGATCATCAATGCCGAAATAGTAGAGAACTTGAAATCGATCATGAGTCAGATTTAGAAATCGAATGACCTTCAATTAGACAAAGCAGCCGTGTTCATGACTGTTTTTCGTTGAGCCGGCTGTCAAAGTTTAAGGACATTAATTAGTTAAGATGAGAATTGGTCGTTATTATAAAGTTAAAGTAAGCTTTAAATATTTATGATCTCAAGGATAGTGTCGTAATGAGAAACATCGTATACCTCACCATAGGCCAGTTGGCTGAGCGAAGTGGTGTGGCACCTTCAGCGCTGCGCTTTTATGAAACCAAAGGGTTGATTGCTTCGATTCGTACTAACGGAAATCAACGTCGTTATCAGTCGGCGATGCTGCGTCGAATCGCGCTGATTCAAGTCGCGCAGTCAATAGGCTTCACGCTCGAAGAGATCACCGAAGAGTTATCAACACTGCCAATGAACCATACCGCGACTAAGCGAGATTGGGAACGCGTTGCGAAGAAATGGCAGGGGCAACTGGACAGTAAGATGGCGCAGATTAAATCGCTACAAGAAAACCTAACTGGTTGTATCGGTTGCGGGTGTTTGAGTATGCAGAAATGCCAATTGTTGAACCCTGAAGATATTCTGCATGACCAAGGACAGGGCGCACAACGCATTGTTGATTAGCTAACTGAGTCCCTGATGGAAACAAGATCTGTGCAACTCACTTTATGCAATTGTGGCGTATACTTATACCATAATGGCTTATACTTAGATGACATGGACTGTTAAGGATCGCTGGCGAATGCGAAGAACCAACAAAATGACACCTAATGAACTGTTTTATGAAAGCTTTGAGCGTTGCAGGATCGATGAAGAATTTCTAGAAACATTTTTGGCGGACTTCTGCGAACACAACCCTAGGTTTTCAGAGCGATTTGAAAACATAGGGTTAGAGCAACAAACCAAGATGCTTAAAGCTTCAATCATCCTTATCTATAACTCTGCAGGTCTGCCGAGCGTACGAAACTCGGTGAGAAAGCTTGGGAAGCGACATAAAGATTTAGGCATGGATATTTCTGAGCAAGAGCTCAACGAGTGGTTTAATTCCTTGCTCAATACGGTTAAAAAATACGATCCACTTTATGATGAAAATGTCGAACAAGCTTGGGCACATACCTTGGAAACAGGACTTGCTATCATGAAGAAAGAGTGTGTAGTCTGAACCAAAATGTCTACAAAGTAAGCCACGAATCATATGTGGCTTACTTTAGTGTTATCCGTGACTAGATTAGAAGGTAAAGCCTGCTTGGATACTTAGTACCGACTCAGGAGTATACCAACTACTTGAACCACCGAACTCATACCAATCAAATCCAGCTCGAGTCACAAACTTGGAGTGGCCGAAAACTGGTTTTAGTGACTTGTATTCTGCGCCGATGCCGTAAGTTAAGCCAAAATCACCATGGGACCCTTTGTGGACTTCATTATTATCGTTAGATAGGAACACCAGTTTGGTATCTGAGTGTGCGTAAAACGCGCCCGCCTTACCATAAACAGCGAAGTTTTCGCTGAAGCTGTGCTTATACATAGGTGTTAATGAAAGCATTAAAGAATCGAACTCTTGCTCTGTTTGAAGCACCTTGTCACCATTATAGCTAGTAGACTTATCGTCAGTGCTGATAACAAGTAACGTCGATTCAATATACCAATTGCTTTGAACGATCTGGCTACCTAACGTGAATTGAGCGCCAACGTCACCGCTATCCATACCTACACCACCTAATGTGTACATTTCGTTTGATGCGAAAGCTGAAGTTGATGCGATCCCCGTAACTGAGGCAATCGTAAGAGCCGCTAAGACTAATTTTTTCATTGTTTTTACTCTGGTTTGTAAATTTCGGGAGAGGATTTTAGCGGCATTTTTAAAATAAAAAACACCGTTCGAATGGGCGGTGGTAAGATTAAATGAAGATTAAATATCTCAAAACATAAGCCTGTATTTCCATGACCTAAAATTAGAATTTTTTAGATGGATTAAATGCGCGGTGTGCGAGAGTTACTCTATGATTTAATGGGTTTTCTATGAGGGAGGGCGGTGCATGTTTCACGAAGAAAAACCTCTGGCGACGGAGGTCATCACCAGAGATAAGAATCATTCGAGGCTTACGTTTTAATCGAAATTAAATCCAAATGACCAATGTTGGGTTGGCCGAGGTTCTAACACGTTACGATAATCGGATTAAAAGTGAGCAGCCCAACCAATCAGGAACCCTTGCGATGCGGTATCGTATTCAAAGGTGCCCTTGTTTTCGTAATCAACCCAAGTGGATTTGTATGCGATGTTTAAGTCAGACCAACTGTTTATCTGGTATCGAGCGCCAGTTAACAGAGATGAGGTAAAGTCGGTATCGCTTCCTAAGCCCATATCTAAGCTTGTATGCACAGTCCAATTTTTGTTGAGCTCCTTGGTCCAACGAACGCCTATCAGATAATCAATCCAATCTTCTTCTAAAGATCTTGAATTCAGGGTTGTCCCGCTGTTTGTGTAGAGTTTGGAATCAATATCGTTATCCCACAAGCGTAATCCAACCATATAATCAATGGCACCAATGTCGTATTGGTAGCGTTTAAAGCCTTTTGCTTCTAAAACGCCTTGTCTGATCTCAAGCTTGCCATTAAGAATACCTGTGTTGCCGATGATTGAATCTGACTTTCCGCTCAGTTTCATGTAGCTGTAGTCAACGTAATAACCCCACTGATTGTTATAGATCCCCTCTAGTCGAAGCATCGCTCCCATATCCAAATGACCCATGATGAATGCAGGGTCGACATCAATATCGCTAGAAATATCACCAATTGTTGTATTACCACGGATATTTAAAGCAAGCGCATAAATTTCTATGCTGTGTTGCCACTTTTGCGTGTCCGATTGTGAACTTGCTTCTTGTGCATTTACGGTTGAACTAACAGCCAACGCTGATGCGAGTAGGTAATGCCATTTAGCCATATTGATATCCTTATCTTCGGTGTGAAATAGCAAGGTTGTGAATGTTTGCTTTAACCATTTGGTTTTTACATATGCAACTTGTATAACTCTGATTGTAGACTATGTTTTTTGAAAAGAGCCAAATTAAAAGAGTAAGGATATGAAGCAACAAAGCGTTTTTTTGTTCGTCGCAGTTATGGGTTTAACACCGATAGCTTTGTCGTATGGTTATGCCCCGGTTGTCTCCCTTGATTATCTTTTCGGAATTGATGCTAGCCCTATCAATGTCACTCATATCTTTCGTGCCGTGATGGGGTTGTACTTAGCGTTGGCTCTGTTTTGGATAGCAGGGGCGTTACTAAAGAAATACCGACTGGCAGCACTCTACAGTTTGGTGGTCTTCATGTTGGGTTTGGCTGCCGGCCGAGTCATTAGCTTGTTGATAGATGGCATGCCTTACTGGCTACTTGTCGTTTATCTACTATTGGAGCTTGGCTTTGGTTTGGTAGGAATAAAAATGGTTCACAAAGAGCAATCTGAAACAGTATAAGGACATTCTATGAAAAGGATTTTCCACCTTGTTGTGATGAGTGTGTTGAGTAGCTTTTCGCTATCGGCATGGTCAGCACAAGAGCAACCGAATATTTTTGTTATCTTCACGGATGATATTGGGATCTCAAATCTGAGTGCTTATCACAATGGTGTGATGAGTAGTGAAACACCGAACATCGACAGTATTGCTGAAAAGGGCATGCTACTGACGGATTATTACGCTCAGCCTTCTTGTACGGCGGGTCGTTCTGCATTCTTAACGGGTCAACTTCCTGTGCGAACAGGCATGCACTCAGTCGGGTTGCCAGGTGGCCCTGTTGGTTTAAGTGCCGACACACCAACGCTTCCTGAAATCCTTAAAACCATGGGTTATGTGACTGGACAGTTTGGTAAAAACCACCTTGGTGACCGAGATGAATTCCTACCGACAATGCACGGTTTTGATGAGTATTGGGGTTGGTTGTATCACTTGAATGCAATGGAATACACAGAAGATCCAGATTGGCCAAAAGATGGCTCTTTGGATGCCTTTGCACCTCGTAATGTGATCTACGCAAAATCGGACGGTAAGGGCGGTCAAACCATTGAAGATGATGGTGCACTGTCGATTGAACGTATGCGTACACTGGATGACGAAGTTAACAAACACACGATTAACTTCATTGAAAGAGCGGTTGAAGCGGATAAGCCATTCTTTACTTGGTATTGCCCATCACGAGGTCACGTATGGACGCATCTTTCTGAAGAGTATGAAGCCATGCTTGGTCAGAATGGTTGGGGACTGCAAGAAGTGGTGATGAAAGATCTTGATGATCATGTCGGAGAAATGCTCGCCAAAATGGAAGAGCTCGGCATTGCAGATAACACCATCATCATTTTCACGGCCGATAATGGTCCTGAAATCATGACATGGCCAGATGGCGGTATGACCCCATTCCATGGCGAAAAAGGGACAACATGGGAAGGTGGCGTTCGTGCTCCTGCATTGGTGAGTTGGCCGGGCAAAATCCCTGCTGGTAGTGTCGGCAATGGCATCTTTGACGGCATGGACTGGTTACCAACGCTGATTGCAGCGGCGGGCGGCCCTACAGATCTAAAAGAGAAAATGCTGAAAGGTCACGATGGCTTTAAAGCGCACTTAGATGGTTACAACCAAGTCGATATGCTGACCGAAAAAGGTGAGTCGAACCGTAAAGAAATTTACTACTACGAACGAGACAAGCTACAAGCGGTTCGAGTGGGAGATTGGAAAGCGCACTTCGTGGTACAGAATCACGGTTGGAGCGGTCCGAAAGAAGAACTCAATGCTCCGTTACTGTTCAACTTACGTCGTGACCCATACGAGCGAGCAGCTGAAGAATCAGGTATGTACTTGAAGTGGATGGGGCAGAAAATGTGGGCATTTGGTCCTGCTCAAGCCGCTATTCAGCAACACTTAGCAACCTTTGAAGAGTGGCCTCCCGTTACGCCTGAATCTCCGGCAGGGAAAACCGGCGGTGTGGGTAACTAGGGCGTGTTGATCTTTCGTGAGTGTTTTTTGAACAGCATGGTAAAGAGTTA
>NZ_JBFSPI010000048.1:0-37793 GCF_041464685.1 Vibrio sp. 10N.237.312.B06 | reverse complement strand
CCCTTAGAGGGCGTCACCCAATAAGCCTCCGGCTCCGCCGGAGGTCATTTAACTGGTTTAGATAGCTTAGAGAAATATATGTCACATATCATATGGATCCGAGCTGGATCATAATCACGTTTTTCACCTGCTTCTAATGCCATGTCTAAGGCGTCATTGTAGCTTAACTCACCTCTCATCACTCTTACATAGTAAACGCGCCATAAACCCCGCATTCTAATCTTTCAGCGCGAAGAATAAGATCAACTCTCCAACCCAAAGGAGAGTTGAAATGGCAAAACGACGCACCAACCTAGAATGGCAATCACTGTTTGAACAATATGAGAGCAGCAGTGTTACCCAACGCGCTTTTTGCGAAGAGCATGGACTGAGTTTATCCACGTTCTTCGCCAAGCGGCGTCAACTCCAAACAGTAAACCAATCGGAATCTGTCGGATTTGTTAAAGCCGAAATCGTCGAAAAGACAACCAAGTATCAGGCCCAGATAGCTACGGCTAACATGACACTTCTCATCAATGATGTGGAGCTGAGCATTCCTCAAGGTACGCCAGCGACCTATCTTGCTGAACTCATTGGAGCGTTGTCATGAAAGGTATGCTCAGCGCTCCAGACATTTACCTTTATCGTGAAAGCGTCGATTTTAGAAAGTCCATCAACGGTCTTGCAGCGATTATCGAAAATGATACGGGCTTACCTCTTGGCAGCGGTGCGCTGTTCCTGTTTACCAATAAACAGCGAGATAAGATTAAGGTACTGTACTGGGATAAAACAGGCTTCGCCCTCTGGTATAAACGCCTTGAAAAAGCCAAGTATAAGTGGCCTTCAAAAGAGAAAAATCAGGTGTTTACCCTCACTCAATTTGAGCTTGATAGACTGCTTTCTGGCTTCACAATTATCGGCCATGAACCCGTAAAAATAAACGATTTTACAATGAGCTAATCGAGAATAAAGCCTTATATACCAAGCGTTAACGGCACGATTTTAGTATAATCAATGCCATGGAAAAGACGCCAAATATCAACCCAGAAAGCCAAGATATTGCCGAGCTACAAGCGATGGTGAAAGCCCTGATGCTCTCGCAAGAGCAGAAGGAATCGCAATGGCAACAAGAGCGCCAATCGCTGCTTGAACAACTCAAACTCGCCTTCGACCGCCAGTTCGCTAAACGCTCGGAGGCGTTAAAGCCTTACGATGAATCACAAGGTGACCTCTTCAACGAAGCGGAATGTGAAGCCGTTAAGGAAGAAGAAGTTGAGGTGACAACCACGATCACAACGAAAAAGCGTGGTAAACGTAAACCTCTGCCTAAGACCTTACCTCGTGAGGTTATCGAACTCGATTTAGACGACCATGAAAAGCAGTGTTCTTGTTGTAATCATGGCCTGCATAAAATCGGTGAAGACCGCAGCGAGAAGCTAGAGTTCACGCCTGCGGTACTCAAGGTGTTGGAATATGTTCGCCCTAAGTACGCTTGCCGCCAGTGCGAGAAAACAGGCGACAGCAGCCATATCGTTCAGAAGCCATCCCCTCAGAGTCTCATCCCTAAAAGCTTCGCCACAGAAAGCTTGCTGGCCAACATCATTCTTGGCAAATACCAGTATGCGATGCCACTTTATCGCCAAGAATCGCTGTTTACCCAGTCGGGTATCGAGTTATCACGCACCACCATGGCAAGGTGGGTTATCCAAGTCAGCGAGAAGTTCGCCCCGCTGTATGCCGCCTTGAAGAAGTACCTAGTTCAGCAAGTGGTGGTTCAGGCGGATGAAACGCCGCTCAATGTGCTCAAGGAAGAGAAGAAGTGTTATATGTGGCTCTACTGCTCGGGCGCTGACTCGCCCGAAGCCGCACTGCCTAATGTGAAAAATATCGCCTTGTACGACTATCAAAACAGTCGCGCGAGGGCGTGCCCTATTGCCTTTTTAGGTGACTACAACGGTTATCTACAAACCGATGGCTACGCTGCTTATGATGGACTTCATCAAGTCACCAATGTGGGGTGCTTAGCGCATGCTCGTCGCAAGTTCATGGACGCGAAGAAGCTTCAAGGGAAAGGTAAGTCGGGCAAAGCGATAAAATACACGCTCGGGCAGTGGTCAAAGCTCACTCGTTATATCGACGATGGCCACTTATCTATCGATAATAATCGCGCTGAACGCGCAATTAAACCGCTGGTTATTGGCAGGAAGAACTGGCTATTCTCTAATACACCAAACGGTGCTAATGCGAGCGCGATGCTTTACAGCATCATCGAGACCGCGAAAGCCAACGGCCTTATTCTCTACGACTACATGGTCAAGTGCATGAAAGAGTTGGCGAAAGCAGAGCCTGATATCGACGCACTCCTACCTTGGAACTTCAAACACTGACAAGTCGCCCCGTGGGTTCGTGGGGCGGATACGAAAAAACTGGATGAAGAACGTTCTACTATATTTGTAGCGTTATCTAGAGCAAAATCAAAACTACTAATATCTTGTGCTCGAAATAGAGCGCATTACGGAAAATCTAAGTTCACGCATGTTACTAGCATTATTAATGAATTGGCTCAATGTGGGCTTAGCAGGCAACAAGTTGAAAAATCAAAACTCTTAACTATATGACTACTCGTACATATATTGGCAAGGTCTGCCAAAAGCAGACCTTTTGCTGTGATTAGAAATTGGAGCTAGCTTAAGTTTTTTCTTTCCTTCTGCATTTTCGTACTAATCGGACGGTACTGATATCCCTTAGAAGTTCATTACTTTTTGGGCTCTTCTCCGCTTAGATGAGCTTGACAGAAGGATATAACATTGAATTCACCTCAGGTACTGAAAGCTGTTTGATCTTCAGTTTGAAGTACTCGGTATCTCTGATCCCTCGTGCTCTTCTGCGCAACAATCCTATTGATACATTGCCAGCTTCGATTATGGCGCTGGTTAATCGGTCATACTTTGCAAAGTTACAGATGCCTTCTTTATGGTCTTGAAGCATGGATACAAAACCTTGCACGCTCATTATTCTTGTGGCATTGGCTAACTGACACCAAGCGTCTAAACGATAAGTCATTTGTCGATAGGTTTCCGCTCGCCAGATACTTTTTAGCTGCTCTTTAAGAACGTAGATTTCACTCAGACGGCGATTGGCTTTGAGTAACATTTTCAGTTTGTCCGTTTGTTTTTCTGACAGCCTTTCTGGATTCTTCAATAGAAGGTAAAGCGAGCCTTTAATCAGCGTTTTATCTTCTCTACAGAGCGCTTTTTTGAACTCATACGAACGCTCTCGTCGAATGAGTTGGCTATATTGTTGGACGACATGGAATCGGTCAAAAACGATGTCAGCATTCGGCAGATTTTCTCTGACGGCTTTTTGGTAAGCCTTCCCCATATCCATTGCAACGGCCTGAATCCCTTGGGCAGTTTGTTCGGTAAGTTGTGTGAGAAAGACTTCAAGCACGCGGTGTGTACGACCATGCTCGACCCAAATCAATTGGCCGTTATCCATGTCATACACCACTGTCATATAGTCGTGCCCTTTGGCTTTTGCGACTTCATCAACGCCAATCCGTTTTAATCCACGGAGTTTTGACGGCTCAGAGGGTGGCAACGTTCGATGCAGCGACGCCTTGTCAATATTCTTAATCGTTTCCCAGCGAAGTCCATAGTGTCTCGCAACCACACTGATGGGCATATGACGGCACAAGCCACTAATTTGTTCACAGAATCGTTTGGAATAACGTACGCCTTTTTCAACAAAGTCACACTCTTCAATACGTCGCTCACCTTCGGTTGTACGGACCTGCGCAAGCTCAATATGAATTCGACAACACCGGCCACTTATCGGCAAGTCATAAATGGTTCGAGAAACGTAAGTATTGACGGTGCAAGCTTGGTTAGATTTTGGGTCAGTCACTTTAAATCGTCGGTCTCGACGACAGTAAACGTCAACAGTTTGAGTGGATTCATCGACCTTAATCGACTGGATTGCCTGCCCCTGGATATGTAAAAGCTGAGAAAGTAACTGGGTCAAAATAGGATCCATCCATACTGACTAAAAAAGGGTTATTAGTCAGTATGGTAGAAGTCAGAATTATTGCGTTATGACTCAACAAAGCGGAGAAGAGCCACTTTTCCTAGAGTACGCGTGGTATCAAGCAAGCACAGCCTCAGGAACGATACTTACTTGAATTTACATTAGAGACTGTTTTAAACAGCCCAATTGGAGTCGTACAAACTGACTATTTCTACTATCTGTATCTATCAGGGAAAAGTGAGGGCAAAATCACAATGCTTCAAGATGTTTTACGACTTTTAGCGCTGGCTGAGAAATATATTCATTAACGCAATCAACCACCTTTGATAATTCATCATTAATATTGTAACAGATGTACTTGAAATAATCGCCAGTATCTCCTGTTGAAGATAAGCCTTTAATGATTAGCTCTTTGTCATCCTGATCTACAGAAATCTTGTCAATCTTTCTGTAATAGTAGAGTGAGTGAGGGATGGTAGAAATCCCTTTAAATACAACAAAGTTGTTTGTAAAGCAGATACCTGTCTTACCGGAACCAAATACAGTCGTGTCGAACTTTACGAGGATATCTGACTCCCAAACGTCATAACTAGGGATGTACTCCTTAATGTCATAGGAATTACTTAAACCACTTGGGGCATGCGCATACTCTTTGATGGCATTATCTACCTTTTTCTTTGCCTTCTTGCTTCCTAGGCATATATCTTTCTCCGTAAGAACATACTTACAGCCATCAGCTATTTCATCTTCGATTTCAATGTAGAAGTTCCAGAAAGACTTTATCTCACCTTTACAGTACTGCAATATTAAGTCCACTAGTGAGGTAGGATTGAACTCCACTTGCTTTGGATGATTCTTACCCTGTCCATCCAGAGCAGCCATCATTGCAGCTAAAACTCTATCTCTATTCTCTTTACCGACCTTTTCCTTTAACGTCTCATCTTTCTCTATTTGTTTCTCCCATTCCTTCGATAGAGAAATCAGAAACGATTCCATTTGTGTGGTGGATGTATCAATTCCAGCCAATAAACACCTGATATCATTGTGAATTAGGTCACTGCACTCCACAAGCTCCATAACATCTCCTTTAGTTCATATTCGATATTCACGCATACGCATTGCAAATTAGCACATATAAGCGACAATGCAATCCGTTTACTCATTTTTGTCTTACTTGCGCACACTACCTGCATCCTAATTAGTTAAATTCGTCTGACTCTGTTGCATGTTCTGTTTTTTGCTGCAATATTAATAAGCAAAGGTGAAACAGGTTGAACAATATGAAAGAGCAATTAGCGCAAATGATGATCGATTATCTCTTGCTATTAAGATATAAAGCCGATCTTTCTCAGAATGATGTTGCAAACCGCTCAAATGGGGTTGGTGGCGCACGCCTTCTTGATCAACGCGCTGTGTCGCGCATAGAAAAAAGCCCTTTGAAAACAACAACTGAGGGTATAGCCGCCTATATGATAGCTGTAGGCCAAACACCTGCGGACTTCTACTCAAAACTAAAAGAACTATCCGCTCAACTAGGAGTAACAACTATGGCGCTAAGTCTACAAAATACCAGTAAGCAGTACATTGCAGAGCAGATAAATGGCGCACTAAGCCGTGTTCGTGACGCTATTGGTATCTTAGAAAGCAGCAATGAATCTTACCTCAAGGAGCTCAACCTAGATGTTAAGTTAAATGGCGCTGTAGAAAACCTAAAGGGGCTTAATCGAAAACCTGTGATCGGGATGTTTGGTCATTATGATGTCGGTAAGACTACGATACTTAACACATTATTGAATTCAGATATCTTGCCGGAGTGTTACCAGCCAGCAACGAGTGTTGTTAACCTTATCCTTCATGAAGACGACAAGCCAAAAACACTTAAAGAATGCAACGTTGCCGTATTTAAGAAAGGCTTCCTACCTCACATGGTTCACGATCCTGAGTTGGTTAAAGATTTTCTCATTGAAAAGGGCGATTTTTCATTATTACGAAAACTAGGTGTTCATGATTACGATGAGGGCACAAACGAAGATGCATACATCGCTATGGTGTTCACAACGGCTGAGATACTTAAACACGTTTGGCTACTGGACACGCCGGGACACCTAAATGATGATGAAACAGGTGATACAGAAAAAGCACTAGCTGGTGTTGAGCTAATTGATGGCTTAGTCTTTGTCTCTCGGTTTAGTGGTTTCTTTGATTCAAAGGACTTTGCGTTCTTTAGTCAAATCGTGCGCCAGCGTCCGCCTGTTAACTCAGATCGCCCACTTGAGCATGTGACAATCATTTCGTCTCATTGCCATTCGGCAATCACCTTAGATCAAATCAACCAAGCTAAAAATAGTGCCTTCAAGCGCCTTAAAAAGCCTTTGAATGAGCTGATATTTGAAAACTGGCTCGAAGATGGTCACATTCAAGCACTTCCTAAGCCTATGGATCTGGTTGACCGCACCTTCCCGTTCTGGCGCGAAAATGATGATTACCGCACAGATATGGTTTCAGAGGTCATTAAGGTCGCTAATCATCTAACTGATAACCATTCTGTTATCGTAGACAATGCTATTGACCGACTAAACAAACAACTGATTAAAGTGCTCACAGAGGCTAGTGGGGAACTATCGGTAAAAAAGCAAGATGTTGACTCCCGAGTAAAGGCGCTTGATGAACAAGAGGCTAAGTTCCGCTTGGAGTCAACAGTGATTATTGGCCGTTTTGAAGAGCTAATCGCATCTTGCTCTCTGCGCAAATGCGAAGATTCAGAAAAAGTAGTCAACTATTATAACGCTAGCATGAACGCAGAAGGGCTCGCTAGTTTGATTCGCTCGCATTTTGAAGACAAGAAAGACGCAAGCAGCAATATCGGAGCACTAGTAGGACAAAAGCTCAGCTCTAAGGTAGAGCAAACGCTTAAGACAAGCGGTGCTAACTTCAATAATGAACTGGACTTACTGCTTGAGCGTTGGCAAAAAGCTGCCCCAAATATGGTTAATGTAGGTAAGGGGGATGCTGAATCCGTTGAGGGGATTGGTGGTATTAATGTGTCTACTTTTGACGCTAAGGCTGCTTTCATTGGTGGTTTAACTGGACTTGGCAGTTTAGGCGCTATGTCGCTATATGTATCTACCACTATTGCCAGTAACCTCGGAGCTTACATACTGGTTGCTCAAGTTGGTGGGTGGTTAACCTCGCTTGGCATTACTGGTAGTGTTACGACTGCCACCTCATTCGTATCTGCAATAGGTGGCCCTGTCGTAGTAGGAGCAGCTATTGCTGGAGCTCTTGGCTACGCCATCTATCGCTTAGTTGGTCGTGATTGGCAAACAAGTTTAGGTAAGAAAGTTCGTGACCAACTAAATAAAAACGACGTTGAATCTAAGTTGAAATCACCTATTACCAAGTACTGGGATAACACGGGCGAGGCGGTTCGTTGTGGCATCAATGGCCTTATCAAAGATACTGATAGCTACATTGATAAGTTGCGCAAAGAGGCGAATACTGAGTACGATATTGAATCTCTAGAGAGGTGCATGTCTGTTATCGATAGGATTAAATTTGCTATAAAGCATAACCATATTAAGTTGCAGTAATTAGCTATCACTGAAAAAAATAGAGTCACAAGTTAGACTTGTGGCTCAAATTCACTATTTCTCTATTATAAAAAAGTCATCTCAACGCTCTTAGCTTCAGCCGATTGGTGTTCCTACACCTGATAAATTGACCTACTTTCAATATGTTGGCGTACTGCGGGTAATTTACTCAGCTCACCTATAGCAATTATTTCCAAATATTTCTTACCATCAAAGCTATGGTTATGGTTCAGCATCGTCATAAAGCCTGTGATATTTTCAGAGTTAAGGAAAAGCTAAAACTATCAGTCGTTATAGGTATTTTTCCAAACTATTTCAAAGGGCAAGCCTTGCTTCGCATAACATCAGATAGGGCAAAATCCGGTTTACAGTTTGTGAATGAATGATAACTCTAAATGGAAAAGGGGCACTTTCGAGCTAGAAAGTGCCAAGGGTAAAAATTCAACCAAAGAAACTCTTGGACAAAAGTGTGTCAGCAACTTTACTATCGAGGTGTTGATAAGTGTGTTGATTTCATTGATTATTGCCTCAGTCCATATAGTGATGAAGCGGTTGCTAAAACCTTATTGTATTGATTTTTCCTTGCGTTTAATAATCAATAGTGCCAAAAAAGATACAGCTAATGCCATTATAGAAACGATTGTTCCGATGTTCCCACTTGGTGCAAAGTCCCAATCATTAAAGAAAAATGCGGGTACGATAAAAACTTCCACTGTATATATCCACAAATTATAAATCGTATGAAAAATTATAGCGCTATATATACTCATGTATTTCAGTAGAACTATTGATGCAGTGATACCTAGAGAAAAAGCAACGACAGGGTCTTCATGGCCGTAGGCGAATAAGAGTGACGATAAAATTACGCCTACAAACTTGTTTCTCAAAAGTAAGCATATGCTACTTAGCAAGATAAACCTGAAGAAAAACTCCTCTGATAACGGAGCTAATATAACGGTTTCGAAAAGATAATTTAGTTTCTCGCTTACTTCCAGTTCACCACTAACGAGAAATCCTACGATATAGTCGACTTCTTGTCCCGTGACATATTGCCGGATAAATTCCATATAGAACAACGTGATACAAGCCACGCCAATCGCTAGCACAGTAATTGGGAATACATGATGAGTAAAAGAGGAAACTTGTGGAGTTACTGAAAAGAGGCTATTTTCACTCTTCTTTAAAGTAAGCATCATCACAAACGCCACCATCCCAAAAAGGCCTCGAAGATCATTAAAACCCATGTCGCCCCATAAGTAATATAAGGCAAGTGCCAATATGCTTATGGGTAACGAGGTTTTAAGTCCTACGGTGGGAAAGTTATCCATTTGTACCATATCTAAATTTATTAATTCCTGCATTTAAAGATTACATTTATATCATCCGCCTCACATTAATTTCAATCGTATCGAGATCTTCACGACTAAATAATCTGGTGAAAAACTGGAACAGGATATGTATGGGTTTAACTCTGACGGATTTTGAGGCACACGCGTTTTAGAGTCATAGCACTGAGGCGTTCTTGTCCCAAAGCATGGCGGCATAATACGTCTCTGGACAGAAGCTTGTTAATGCCTTTGCTAAGTTAGCGAGTCATGAATAAATGCAAGTGTAAAAGTCCCTTAACTCATTGCATTGTATTGATTGGAAAGGTCAGATACTGGGTGCTCCCAATTGATGAACAATTCCAAATCATCGCAGGGAGCAACCGTAATACCCTTAAATTATGTATGAAGAGGTGCTAACTGATAGCTCTGGCTAAGAACAGCTAAAAGCACTGTTCTTAGTTGAATTACTTGAAGTAATAAGAAAACACGAGTTCGAGGGTATCAACATCACCTGCTAAATGATGCCATTGTAGATCTGACTTAATTTGACCAAAGTCCAATACATTCACGCCGACGCCTATGTTGGGGTGAACATTATCCTCCACCTCGAAATCTTCCGCGTGGTTCGAACTTGCATCAAGATAACCTAAGCCCAAACTGAAGTACGGGGCGAATTTATCGCCCCAAAGCTGCGTAACTCGATAAACAAAGTTAAAGCTGTAATGTTGGTAATCGACCGTCATATCATTATATTGCGTATGTTCTGCTTTCAAATCGACACTATTTAGCCAACGATAAGTAAACTGGATACTCGCGTTATTATCAAATTGGTACCCTAAGCTACTTCCGAAAGAAAACTGACTGTTACTTTCCTGACTCCACGCGTTGTGGTCAGTATCTGGCTCTAACCATGAAATCCCAGGATTAGCTGTTACATATATTCCGTTATTCTCTTCTGCAGAATGAGCGAAAGGAGAAACACTTAACAATAGTGGGACGACCACTTTAACGGCAAGTGACTTTTGATGTCTAAACAGTGCGAGTATCGTCAATAGCAGCGTGCTTAAGAACCCTATAGAACCACCACTGCTGGTTCCCGCGATAACCTTCCCCCCATAAGGAACACCGGCTTGAATATGAAGATTAACGGTAGCAGGGTAACTATGTCTTGTTCCAATATCTGTAACATCATATTCAAAGCTATCATCGCCTATAAAACCAGCGTCAGGCGTGTAAATGAATTCACCAGTCTCCTTAAGTGTTACCGACCCATGCATTGGTTGTTTATAGATTCGCGCAGTTAAATCGGCATAAAAAGGAGCTTGTGTATTCGCGTCATCTGTATCGTTAAGCAACACACCTGGTGCAACAATAGTATCAATACTGTCTGCGTAAAGTGAGTAGCTATCATTATTAGCAACTGGCGCAGCATTGTTAGGGATAAGAGTCCAACCTGTGGAGAGAATTGTTATTGATACTTTTGCTTGGCTAGTATTGATTGAATAATAAAATTCATCATTGCCATAATAATCAGCATCAGGTTGATACTCAAAACTACCGTCAGCATTCAATGTGACACTTCCATACAAAGCATCTTGGTCTAATGCAGCGGGTGCTGAGTTTTCATTGGTATCATTTTTAAGCACTCCATTTTGACTAGAGACAATCAACTTAGTATCTTGATCAACCTCATAGCTATCTGGGTGAGCATAAAGAGATTCATGTTTTTCGAATGCGCCAATGTCGATTCTCAACCCCTGCGGGCGGGTTTGTTTGAGGTAATCTGATGTGATTGAGCTACCATCGTCATATAGCGCTTTATCGTCGTCGCCTTTATCAACAAGGGCTATTGAAAGCGAGTTTGGAACGAAACAATTAGTTGTAACGCACCCTGCAAGTGACAGGCCAGTGTTAGGGGTATCATCGACACCAGGTGACGAAATAAAGTTATCATTGTTCTCTGCCAATGGGTAAATAGTTGTATCGTCCCAATCTGTTGGATAAATTGCAGAGCCAACATTATTTACACCATCGACTGTAATGAGTAGATTGTTATTGGCTATAAGTTGAGCACTATTGATTAACTCTATATGGGTCGCTTTGTAAGTAGCAGGGTCTACATTTTTAGTAATAGTCGGATAATACAGCGTGCTATTGGTTAGCGTCAATTTTCCTTTATTGACATAGATTGGCCAACCTCTATTAGCATCCCTTCCATCAAATAAAGTATTTATAATTTGTGTATCAGCTTCATTAAATCTAAAAGTAGAATTAAATAAGCCTTTAAATATACTATCTTTGATGACTGCCGTTGTGCTGCCTGAACTATCTTGACTAACTTGAATAACATGACTCGCTGTGTTTTCATCCAATGGTCCATTAGATTCAAAAGCCGTGTTTTCAATAAAAACATTACTATTAAAAATAAGGGTAGGTGCTGATCTTGGGCCAAGATTTTCGAATATAAATGAATCTTTTATTGTAACAATGCCATCTTGAGTAGACATGATGGATGCCTCTCCTTGCCTAGGCACTATCTTATATAGGATAACGTTATTGAGTGTTACATTAGCGTTATCGGAAAAGATAAAACCTGACATGTGTTCTGCCCACACATTTTCAATGGTGACATCAATGGGGCGCCCTGCGGTATTTCGAGGATTGATGTCAAATAAAAGACCAGATGATCTTAGAATCAGATTGTTAGGATCATTCGGATAACCAGTATTAAATGAGCCAGTATCAGAAACCCAGCGTTGATGGTCATTAATGTGGACATAATCATCGCCTAATCCTCGAATGATAATATCATCAGTAATTGTCATTCGGTTGTCGGTTTGACCTGAAGGGACTTCACCCAAATTAGGCGAGATAGGTGCTTGTGCATTATATGAAGCCGGTATTTCGATAGTATCTAAACCAGGATTAGCATTGGCCTTTTCGATGAAATCTCGAAGTGAGCCCATGCCTTGATCACTACTTGTTGTTACCGTATAAGTGGCAGATTGTACGCTCAAAGAGCTAAAAAGTAGTCCAAATAAAATTATTGACTTTGGAGTCATATTACCATCCTTGATATCCATGAAAAAACTAAGCCCAGATTTTTTTAAGTTACTTGTAACCAACAACTTAGCTCATATATAAGAATATCACAACTCTCCCTAAGTAATGACTTTTGGAGATGTGTATACTTGGGTGCGGACGGGAGTTTTTTCAAAGTAATGTGTTTGCTTTACACATTAGCTAGTTCTATTACGATCTAGATGGGTTCTAGAACGTTTTGGGGCAGAAAGTGGTTTAACTTATCTTCGCCGTCTAACTTGATGTAGCCAAAAACAGATCAAACTATATTGGAAATGAACAGACTTTATTGGAACTGACAAACTTTAATGTCCTCGGACATTTACAGTGGGAATCGCTGATTTATAGAAGCCGGGTATCGAAAGAAATTTCGTGTTTTTTGGCCGTTTTGATGAGTTTTGGATAACCTGGATGTTTTGTGTTGAGCACATAGTTTTGTTCGCGAGGCACAATCACCGATGGGATCGCCAGCGCCAAGCTTGAATAGCTCGATAACCATTGATCACCTATTTCGGCTGTCTGAAGCGGGGCTGGCTCTTCATTCCAGTTGTCCGGTAAGTCGTCATTTTCAAGGACCAAAGCATCGGCTTCATCCAGTTCCAACGTAAACAAGACATAATTTTCAAGTACTTTGGTATTTTTGAGATGAACCAAGATTTCTAAAATGGCAAGTGACTCTGACGCCGCAACATAAACCGCAGACCGTCCAATAGAATTCCAACGCCCTCCGTACAGTCTGGAGCCTTCGCCATCGAAAGCTGACTCTTCCCACTTTTCCTTTACGATTCGGTACAAAGTGATCAAGAAAATACCCCATGCTCTAATCGTCCAATTAGGTTTAGCACACCCTCTGATTCAGCAGTTGTGGCAACCATATCGATAGGGCGGCGATTACCCAAACCAACCACAGGGGATTTGATCCATTCACACGCGGCCAAAATATCACCTTCAAATAAGTTGATGGTTTGGTTGAATATCTCAGCAAAACGGTACAAACGATCACTTTCGTCTTTGTTAAAACGTCCCGCTTTCGATCTGCGGTTTAGTGTGGCTGGTGGAATTGTAACAGCGGTAGCCAACTCTTTCTTTTCCAATTTAGAGTGCTTGGCTAGTTTGTCAAAAACATCAAAATCCAGACCTTTATGAACAGACTCATAAAGGGTTACCCCTCGCGATGGAATACCTACTTGCTGCCAAAAGCTAGCTGGCTGTTTAACAGGCTTGAATGCTTGCATTTGTGACATAACAATAACTCCTTATCAGATGGTAGTATCATTATGTATCAGATGATTGCGGTAGGCAAGTTTACAAGTACATAGCTTGGAAAATTGGAGAGCGACAAGTAAGTTAGAGCATTCTCTGCTTTATTTTACCAGAGAAAGAAACGCCGCAATTCCAACTGTCGGAAGACAATAGAGATTGAGAACATGAGTCGCGACGACATGCTGACTCAGAACTGGACAAGGTTCATCTAGAGAGGGTTTAAAAGAGGTAATTGCTCCAATATCTTGCCAGACCTAGCCTTGTCTTCCAGAGATACCGCAATAAATCAGTTGTTGGCCATGCCAAATAGCATAGATGCCAGCAGCAACTTTCGGGCCATCAAAGATTACTTGCTACAACAAGCGTATTTTGCGAATAGATTAAAACTCAGCAGTCGCAAGTATAACGACACTTTGGATACGTAGAGCAACCATAAAAAGACATACCAGATTTAGCTCCTCGCTTAGCAACACGCATTACAAGCTTAGATTGGCAACTAGGGCAAATCATAGATTCGACGCCTGCCCTGTGTGTTTGGGGCGATATTGATGGTTTATTTTGAAAGCTGCGGCCATCTTCAATCATATGTACTAGTTCGCTGCCGTTGACTAGCCACAGGCGCTTATCTAGAGAAAAAGTGACAGCCTCAGAAGTAAAGTCTCCTGAAGTTACGATAATCATCTTACTGGCATTGTTCGCGATCATGACACCGTACATTTCCCTTAGAATTTGCACACCCACTTTGCGAGTTTTCCAATGCTTACATTGTACAAGGCTTAATTCACTATCTTTTGTAAGCCAAATATCAACACCGCCATCAGATTTTTGAGCGAAAGACTGTTTGACCGCATACCCTTGAGACTTAAAGTATTCTCCGATGTAACTTTCAAATTCGATCCAAGTCAGGTGATTTAGTGGGGAAGTATTCCTCTGAATTTTAATCTGAGTGTTCGTCTTGAGATAGTTTCTTTTCCTCTGATATTGCTTGAAAAACGCTATCGGTGCGGGGAGAAGAAATAAGAACGTAAAATATGGAGCCATCAAGGGCAAGTTTGGAGCAATAGCTTCAAAGATGAAATTATTGCTATCCACGGCCAAGCTAGGCAATAGGTATGAAAGCCCAAAATAAATACAAGCAGAGAGTACTACGCTTAACCACCATGGAGCGTCCATTAAGTGCCATATGATTCCATCGTGTTTTCGTACCATTTGAAAAAACTTATCCGAGCAGAACTGGAGCTAACATGGTTTGATAATAAATCAGCTAGCCCGGATATGTCTTGGGTTACTCCTACGGTGCTAAAAACATTGTTTACTGAGTTGATAACTCATACGCGTGGTAATCAATCAAAGGCTACTAGGATGTTAGGGATCAACAGGGGGAGTTTCAGCAAAAAATTAAACCAGATTACAAGTAATGAACTTGGATTGGTTGAAAGCCTATAGGTATATATCAAGCCTATTAGGACACAGCAGAGGGCGTAGCCATCATTACCTTGAAAAACGCCGCCAGTCAGTAGCTTGGTCTAATTTACCCCCGTGATATATCACGGGGGTTTACAGCGAACAGCATGATAAGAACGGATAACCTTTTGGCAGGGTAAATCGACAGTTTAAAATTGCTTTTGTACCGGGCAAGGGTATTGCTCTTTGAGCCCCATCGCTAAGTAATAACCGATAGAACCTTTAATGCCTGGTTTACCGTATTTTTTAATATTATGTTCAATTTGGTTATTAATCAGCTCCATCAACTCTTCGGTTTTCCATTCCCATAATGTTTCGCGATTGGCGGGATCTTTCATGGGCAAGCAATAATCGATACGTTGATTGCGAGAGTCTAAGCGCGTGGTATAAAGATTTATGGTATCCGCAGCAACACGAACCCCAATCAATAAATCTCGATACTCAGGGCTATCGGGATTTCGATAATGCTCAACGTAGTAACGCATATCTGCAGGGTTCTTGCCACTGCTCATGCGGTCGATTTCTGGAATTTGACTATTGGCTAAGCTTGAAAACGAACATAAAGTGGTTAAGCCTAATACGATCCATTTATTCATTACTAATCCTCCATTTTATACAGTGTATAATACTAGGTTGTTTTGATATCTCACTTGGATTGCTCAATAATTAACCATTATTTATAGGTTAAGAACGGGTTTGGTCCTCCTTCTGTGTTGGCTGCAAGGTTGATGGTGGCTCAACACGGTTACTGGTACTCTCAAATTGACCGCGAGTTTCATCCACGATTTGTGAGTGGTTGTCGGGGTTGTAATAATGCTCAGTGCCGCCGCGCTGTTCATGCTGCTCAATCACGGTTTGGCTGGTGTTGCCTAGAGCTTTACCTTTGTATTGTTCGCCCACCATCGTTTGCCACTCGGCTTGGGTCGGCTCAGGATTAAAGGTTTGTTCGTGCTCATCTTGAGTGGGTACGCTGGCGAGCACAAAATCTTTAAACGTATCGGTTGTTTTAAATTCTTCCCATTCATTCGCGCGGGTTTGGCGAGCATCGTCGCTCTGACCCGTGAGTATGTATCTTGATTCGTCTTTCGTACGTCCGTTTTCAACAAACGCTTGGAATGGCTTTTCCAGTTTCTCAGTTAGGCTCGCCACTTGACGATGCTCTTGGCTGTTGACTTGACTGAGCGTATCGACCTCTTGTTGAGCTTGTGTCGTGGACGTTATCAAGCCTTGCGTCTCACTAAAGTTCGCCGTAAAGCCAGTGGCGTAAGTGCCCATCTCCGTATTACGTTCGTCGGCCGTGAGGCGGTTGCTCGCATCGATGGTTTGGTTGGCACCAGAGCGGTAGGATTCGATAGCGGCTTGCATTTGGCTTTGTTGTTCGTTGCTCATGCTGCTGAGCGTTTCGCGGTCTTCCTGTGTCCATTTTTGTCCCGTGGACGCGTTCACACTCCCATTAAACCCTACGGCGTCACCGAAAGCGCCGCTTGACAGTCCAGCGTTCACGTCATAACCGCCGTACGCAGAGTGTAAGAAGGCATTCGCTTTCTCATGGCTCCATCCGGTTGCCGCACTGACTTGCTCAGTGGCGGAGCTGACCTGCTCTAAGCCTTTTGATGCTGCAGCAGTTGCACCGTGTCCATGAGTTAAACCGTAACCTTGGGTTGAAGAATAACTCTCTTTCCAATCGGCCATCAATTGAGAGCCACTTTGTGTGCTTTGTGACAAGGCCGTTTGTTGTGTCGAGAGGTTGGATTGAGCGCTAGTGTGCAAGTCTTGCACCGCTTCACTGTATTGACTAGAGCTGGCGACATTCCACTGGAAATTCGACGCGGTAGGGCTAGTGTCATACACCGTTCTATCACCGTATTGCGTTGAAAGCATACCGTCTTCGCTTTGAGTGGTACTGCCGTGTTGTTTCAGCAATGTCGACGTATCAAACTTATTGCCATTGACGTTATTAAACGTGTGGGTCTGCATTTGCGTATTACCGTGGCTGATGTCACCGCTTGAGGCCGCTGCCGACGTACGGGCATTGGTTTGGTTTATCATCCCCGCCAGTTGGTAGTTTAAGCTGCTCATCATGGCCGCTGCGCCCTTGGTTAACGCCAAAGCAATCGCGGGGGTGGACATCATCAAGTATCCGGTAATGGAGGCGTAACGCGTGTTGACGTAATCAATGCCGCTCATGTTCGAGAGGGTAATGCCGCGTAACCCTTGTGTCGCGCCCTGGGTCGCCCCTTCTAAGAACCACATCATGATAGCGTTGAGGATGGTGAATATCATAGGCCAAGTGGCCAGATAGAAAAAACTGCCAACGTAGTTTTTAAGGACAGGCAGCGCCATATGTGGCAGCAAGGCAATGATGGCAATGATCGCCCCAAAGCAGACAAACAAAATCACTCCTATCGAGTGCATCATTGGAATGAACTCTTTGGCTTGCAGCCCAATGTTGGCCCACATGGTGGTGGTTTGCATTTGGTTGGCGGTGTAAGCGTAGTTGGCCGCGATACCTCGGTGCGTGTTTTCGATGTTCCATCGCGTCATGTTGATGACCATGTTCTGTTTTAAAATATCGACCGCGTTGTTACTGACCCCAATTAAATCTTGGTGACTATTCTCGATGGCGTTTCTTAAGAACGTTGATTGGATGTTGCTCTCTCGTCCCAAGATATACGCGCCCAGTTTATTCATGGTTTGATTGGCCTCTTCATCAAATTGTTGAGTGAGTTCAGGAAACGCGTCGCGGCAGGTTCTGTATTGACCCTGGGGGTTATAGAGCCCACGAATGGGGGACATCGATTTTGTGGCGAGAAAACCCAGCAAATCCGGTGCTTGCAGGATGTTTTGCATGGTGTATTTTTTGTTAATTCGAATGTCTCCGACGATGCAGTTGTGATAAAAGTCTTTCCAATAGCGTTGCAGATCAATGGTTTCGGCGTTGGCGCTACGAAGCAACGTGTATAAATTCGAACCAAACACCATGCCTGAGGAGCTGTAGCTTTCATCCTCTGTACTGCTAAAGACGATTTCAATGCCTTCGGTTAAGCCGTGCATGAACGTGGTGGCCGCCCAACCGGGTATTGCGACGATGTAAGGCACGTTATTCACGTAATAAATGCGCATAGGATTTTGCGCGTCATTGATATGGACGGTGGCTTTCATGCTGATAAGAAAAGTGGGGATAGCCAAGTAAATGAACATAAAACGCATCACATGTTTCGCGTCTCGAGACACAAAAAATAGGGTGGCACTGATGATAAAGGCCAGTTGTAAGGCGATTTCGATTAACGAGCCAAAGGTGTTGGTGGTAAAAAAAGTGGCGACGGCGTTCAAGGCTCGTTGTAATTGAGGGCCTGCGCCATAGAGATAAAAGTCTAAGGTCATTGGGGATCTCCTTTAATGGCCAAAGGTGAGGTTCGATAGGGTAGCGTCACTTGCCGATTGGCTAAGGAGCTTTCGTTTGCGTTTTAAGCGCTCAGTGAGGGCTAAGTACGCGTTCAATTTTGTTTTGTGACGGTCTCGAATGGTTTGTAAGTAATCCCTTGCACTGTTGATGCCTTCGAGAGTGCGATTGACGTCGGTTGGGTTAACCGAAGCGAGGTTGGTCATGGATTGATTGACGATCATCAGCATGTTGTTGAGATAGGCATGCAAGAGATCGGCGGCAATATTTTGAGCGTATAAATGGCTTTCTGGTTGTAGGTTGAGGTGCGCATCATCAATGAGCATTGCTAAGATAGGAATGTCACTGAGTTCAACAAAGCTCTTCTCTGAGTCGGTGATAGGTTGGTCAGATTGTAAGTGGGCATAGAGCGTATCGACGGTGTGGCGCACTTTGGCGTTAAAGGCTTGGCTTTCATTTAGGCTGATGGCGCTTAGGCTCATCGAAAGGCAGGTCTCGGTGTTGTCGCATCGATACACCTCCAAATCCCCTCCGGTCAAAAGGGCGTTAATGGCGGTGTCGTTACCCACTAACATGGCCGGAATGTAGCTTGGCGTCCCCTGCGCGTCGTAAATGACGGTGCCAGTGAGGCTTACGATAAACTCGGCGACCTCTTGATTGTCTTGAAGGTAAGCGCTTTTCATGAGCGCATCCCACACCACATTTAAGTTCACTTTCACTGCGTGCGCCGTGGCGTCATCGGTGTTGCTAGCCAGTGTGCTCTGGTTGGTACGGACGTTGCGACATTCGTGTTGCGCTTCTAACCAATCAGCGAAAGCGTTGCTTTGCGTGCCTAGGGTGGCGCAGGCATGTCGCTTGGCTTCCCCATCGGTAAAGGCCGCTAAACCAGAGACCGCCGATTGCGCTACTTGGCAAGAGTTCATCGAGGTGGTGAGGAACTGATCAGCAATGGCTTGCAGTTTGTCCCGATTCTCTTTGATGCTCGGCGCCCAAGTTTACAGCGCTAAATCCACCGCGAAGGGCACGGCGTTGGCAATGACGGCTTTACCAAAAGCCACCAGTTGGTCAGAGTTAATATGAGAAAAGCCGCCCATAAAGGCGTCAATGCCACCGCACCCTGCGCTGACAGAAGGCAAGGTGATGGCGGCCAGTTGAATGTTTTTGATGTTGGTGCGAGCAAACAAACTGCCCGCATTATAGTAGGTGGCGGATTGACCCTGATAGGCACTTGGGTTCGTGATGTTGCTGTTAAAACTGCTGTCATCCCAAAAGCTGTTCATGGCGTCGCCCAAGCCGCCGGCATGAAGTGAACATGAAAGACTCATTAAGAGAGCCAGGAGGGTAGGTCGCGTCATTGTAAACTCTCCATGATGGCCACATCGGCGCGCAAGGCTTGGTAGCTCTTAAGCAGCTCAGTGTATGGAACATTGCCTTCACTCAAACGCACGTACTTACCATTGCTGACGTTGATTAAGAACGTGGCGGGCGTAATGGCGTTTTTGAGATCCCCAAAAAACGCAGCGGTGATGTCAGAGTTGGTCGGTATAGGCGTCGCGTAACCGGGGATGGGTTGTCCGTCAAAGGAGAAATCGTACACAGGTAGTTGAGTAGTTTGCTCTAGCCGCTTCATGGTTGGGGCAAAGTGGTGACACTCAGCGCACTGACTAAAATGGAAGAACACCAAGGCGTATTGGCCTGTCATCGCATGAGGGGGTTGCGCTTGAGTGAGGGAGGTTGAGGCGAGCGTCATCAGCGTACTCAACAATAACGTGCGGATAAAAGCGTTCATCGGGGCGTCCTTAAGTTAAAAGTCGCTGTCTTGGTAATTGGTCGCGACGTTGTGAAAGCGAGAGAGCAAGTCTTTTTGTGAAATGAAGCCGTAGGCGAGGGGCTTGAGTGCTTTGGTGTGGATATTGGCCAGCATTAAAGCCGGTGTGTAGCGCACCTGTACACGCCCTGTCTTATCAATACGGTTTTCATTAATCGTCTCAAAGGTCTGACCGTCTTTGCTGATCCCGACCAGTTCGATGTGGTACCGGTGGGCAAAGTCTTGGATTGAGGGTGCTAGGGTTTGAGATAAGGCGTCTTGCCCTTCGTAGATGAAGTAGAGGCCCCAACCTTCTTGTACCAATTGACGCACAGTGGCTTCGTTTTTGAGTTGGATACCTTGATAGTACGTCGCTCTTGCGGCTTGCTCTGTGGGGCGGTCTTTGGTGTACGAGTATTCGGGGTGTTCGTTGATGAGCTTTTTGAAGGTCATGCCCGTTTGCGTGGTCTTGCCATCGATGAATTTTTTCAGCTTCATCAATTTTAGATTTTTCTCTTCATCGGTTGGGTTAATGGTGGCATCGTTTAACGCTTCATCAAACGCGCGGTGGAACCATTGCATCTGCTCGGTGGCGCTCATCACGGTAGAGACGCTGTTGGGGGGGAGGCTCTCCTCCTCTTTGGGAGGGACTTTGGGCGCTTTGGTCTCGTTATACCAGCGCCACCCCTTGGGGGGCTCATCGGCGATACTGTGAAAGGCCAATAAAGCCAACAACATTAACGGTAGGGGTTTGATTGTTAATCGGTTAATTGAGTTGTTCACCGTTTTTGTGGATAAGTCCTTCATGGTGTGACCTCATTATTGCCAGAAACTCAGCATCTTGTGGGTGCGCGTGTGAAATAACGTCCAAAGTGCTTCATCAATGCCACGCTGTTGTTGGTGCCTCATCATTTCTTGCTTGAGCTGATGGAGTTTTCGTTTGAACAGAAGATGCCGAATAAGGGTGATGGCAAACCCGGTTGTCGACAGGGTGGCCACAAGTAAAGGGAGTAGGGGATCCATATCATGTCCTCATCATTGATTAAGTTAATGGCGATAAGCGCTGTGTAATCGCTCTTGGATTTCTGTGGCCGAAGGCAGGTTGGTGTTGCCGTGCATGTCGTCGTAGAAGTCCGAAAAGTCGAGGCGTTCAAAATCTATGTCTTGAAGCTGCTCGGGGGTAAGGGCGCCGCAAATGGGGTGTTTGGCGGTTCCCAGACTGATGCCAAGTTGACCTTTCGAGCCTTGCTCTTGGATGATGCGCGCCAATTTGCTATCAAAGACGCAGTAGGTCTTCTTTTCCCGGATACACGCGCCTAAGACCTTTTCTGCGCAATAACGGCCAAGGGCTATCGTAATGCCTTGCTCTTTGGCTTGACCGAGCGCTTTCTCTTCATCATTGCATTGGGCTATGCCAATACTCGTGCCCCAACCGCCGTCTTTACAGCAGTCGGCAAAACCAAAAGCGGCGTCTGTGCACTTCATGCCTTTGCCTGTAAATATCTTCGGTGGGTTACCCATACCGTCAGCGGCTTCTGCGAGCGCGGCTAAGGCTGAGGTGCTTTCATTAAAGCGGTTTGAAGTGGTCGCCATGGCTTCAAAGCAATCGCCATCCAGACAAAAGCTCTCTTCTCCACAGATTAATTGGGTGGCACTGCAGCGCCGCTGTGGGCAGGATTTATTGACTTTCTCCTCAATGCACACACCGTTTTGCTGGAGGCTGCAATGGGTTGACGTCGTGGTGCAATCGGCGGGCAGGACGTTGCACGTATTGGGTCGAGTGCATTGGTGCTCAACCCGATACTTCCAGCAATCAAGCGTGGTCGGTATGCCATTAATGATGCGGGTGGCTCGACCTTCAATGCATTGCTGGCGAGTGATCTTGCATGAGTTCATCAGGTTGCATTCTGTTCGCCAAGTAATGTTGTTCTTGATGCAGTTCCCTCCGGATAAGGAGAATCCGTTTGAGCAGCTCAAGGTGACTTTTTTCGTTTGTGTGGTGGGGCGACAAATCTGGTAGCGTTTATACCAGGATTCGTTACTTTTCCAGACAATGTGGTCGGTCTGTTTTAAATCGCCAAGCGTGTAGCCTTGGTTGGGAGAGACAACCTTCCCATCCCAGAAATACGTGGTATCTGACCCTGTAAACCCTCTTGTTCCCCCCGTTTGCCTCACGTAATTGTGATTATCGTGTCGGCATTGTGAGAGAGGGCGTTGGCAATTATCCCCTTGCTTTGTCCAGCCGGATGGGCAGCGGTAGATCACTTCACTAAGGCTCACGGAGGCGACGGGGACTTTGTCACACGGGACCGGGTTGTGAGTTGGTCGGTAGCATTGCTTTGCGATGTTATCAATGACGCATTGCGTGGCGTTGTCACAATCCACGTACTGATTAGACTGACCATGACTGATTTCATAGGCGTTCTCAATGCCAAGGGTGGCGAATCGATACGTATCATCGTTTGGGTCAATGGTGACACTATTATTGTCAAACCCCTCTTGTATCGCTTGAGCGTGTTCGTTGTTGCCAAACTCCGACGTGGATTGGTTTGTGATTTGTGCATCAGTCATCCCGGCTTCATCAGGCTGTCGGATTTTGCTTTCACACCCTGGATTATTGTCGCTGCAGAAGTCTGACAGGTTAAGCGTCATTTCTGAGTCATTGTAAGCCTCGTTCGGGGTGTTTTTCGCCCACTCCACGTTGTCGTAGAATGTGTTTTCTTGAGGGGCGGCAAGGGTATGAAGGGAGAGTAAGAGAGCAGCGCTGAAAGAGAGAAAAACAAAAAGTAGTGAAAAGGGCGAATTCAAGGGGAACTCCTATTGAGCACTTGTTTGGCGATGTGTCCTACATCGCCTTGGCTTAAAATCGTTAATGCGTTAGGAAGGGAGAGGTTGCCGTGAACCATGTCGTAATCACTTTGCGGGCAAGACGCTTCATTGCACGCTTCTCCAATGGCCACAAACACGGGGACGTGGGTGATGTTAAATTGACGAAACCACTGTGGACTGATGGCAAAACCGCTATCAATGGCCATTTCTTCGTCGTCCGCTTCTAACAAACTCAGTATTCGAGAGGCTGTCGGTACCATGCCTTCTGGCAGTACCCCACGTATCACGAGAGGAACCTGATATTGCTGACTTTGTTTGAGTAGCTGTCTAAGCGCGTTATCTGGCATGGAAAGCGACACAAACACCATCACACCTTGCGCCTTTTTGTTTGGATTTTCCTGAGGCACCCCAAGAACACTCGCCAGTGGCGAGTCTTGCAACACGTTATCGAGGTGTTGATTCATCGACAACGCTTCTTGCTTATGTTGCTGACCTCGTTCAAGAAAGGTGGTCAGTTCACTGTGATTGGTTGGCGCTGCAATGGTCTGCTCTTGCTTGGCAAGCGCTTTGAGCTCTTCTTGAGAGTAACCCTTCTCGGCTGTTGAGAGAGGGCTAACCAGCAGAATAAGTAACAGCCATGAGGCTCTTGGGCTAAATGACATCGTCTCATTTCCTTATAAAAATACGCAATTACGTTTTCGCCAGTTCACAAAACCAAAGTTACCGCCGGTGGTTGGGTTGTCTTTACCTTGCTCCCAAAGTGACGAGGTGGTGCCATAGGGATAACAATGAGCGGCATCACCAATCGGTGCCGACAATTGATAGCGATAGCGACTTTTCGGCAAGATAGGCTCTGGCCATTGGTAACAGATTGCGCCATCTTCGCCCCGGGTTTCCCACACAATGCCTTGCCTGTGCATTTTAAAATTAAAACGCTCTAACATCAGTGTGCCAACTTGAGGGCCGGTATGAGAGTAAGCGCTATTACCGGTTAATGGGTAGACGCTGCCTTGTGAGCCTAAACACCAAAAAAGCGCATCAAAAGGCAAAACGCGCCCGGTGGTGGTCGCCATGGCTTCGGTGATGCAAGAGAGCTGCGTGATGGGGTGGCCAAACAAAATGGCTTCGGGGTTAAGAATGAACGACATCTCATCATCATCCCAAAACGGGTCAAGCTCGGTGAGGTAGGCCACATCGAAATTATCCGTGGCCATGCAGGCGGCCGACTGCATCAGTTGTAGCCAGTAAATCACCGGATATTTGTACCAATGCACGTGATAAAAAGCATTGCCGCTGGTTTTGCTGCTTGAGTCGTGCTGCGAGCCTCCTATTTGTTGGCTATTGTCATTACTCAACTGCATCCCCATGTTGACCATGCAATAAGGGACTCGCGTCACGTCCACCAAGGAATACGGCTCCCAATACCCAATGTTTAAGCCAATTTGCATAAAAATGGGCGGGGGTTTAGGACAATAGGAGATCGGCATGCTTGGGTTGGCGGTGTCAGGGTATGTCGAGCTAATGAGAGGCACACTGCCCAGTGTCATAGGAAATAGGCAGTCCCAACAAATATCAGACAATGGATTTAAGAAATGCCCCGTACAAGCGGCGGATTGAGCTTGGGTTTGCCAAGGAAATAGGAACAAACCAAGCAGTAATAACCCATGGGATCTCAAGGTCTTTCTCCTTATTTTGTGTTCGTCGCACTCTTGTTTATGGTGGTGAACGGCGTCACATCGATCTCTGTGATCTTCCACCGCGCTCCGTCTTGTTCAATCAGAGCGGGAATGTGTGAGAGTTGAAATTGACGGCTGTAGTGACCTTGTTGGTCAAAATAAATTCGGGCGTCAAACTCCGTGGCGACGTTTTCTGGACTGCCGTTGGTGAGGGTCCATTTTATCGGCTTATCTGCGCGGTATTGTTTAGCCCAAGCGCGCTGGCTTGGGTCGTCACCATCAAGAAAGACAATCACATACGAGTAATCGAATGATTGTTTGGGAATGTCGACTGGCCAAGTGTCGGTATCAAAAGGGTTGATGACGAGGCCTTTAGCATAAAGGAGGTTACCTTGTGCATCTTTGATATCGGTGGCCAGCTTTAATGATGGGTCGATGTAAAAGGTGTTGGGCGCGGTGGTGGCGGTCAACCCTTTAACGGGAGGGGGTCTTCGCACGTTATTTTCTACGTTCTCCACAAACTGCTGTTGCATCTTTGCGGTTTCTCCCGTGGCTTCTAAGTGTGTCAATCTGCTGTTAATCCATTGCAACATGTCTACCTCTGCAATAGGGAAAAGTTCGCCTTGACGCCCAAATTGTTGACTAAGAGCGGTGGGGGCGATGGCAAGTAAAGTGAGACCGAGCACCTTTGAGAGTGCTGTTGGTTTGATGAATGAATGCCCGTGAACAATCATAAGATCATGACTCCTTTTTAAGCGCCTCAATAACGTAATGTTGGATCTCGGTGGTTCTATCCGGTGCGCCGCTGATGAGCGCGCCTGGCACGATAATCACGAGATGGTGCGCTTGCGCGTATTCTTTCAAGAGCCGCCTGAGTTCCGTATCAAAGGTCGCCAATTGCGCGCTGTGCTCCTGATCGCTGAGGTTGGCTTCAATGAGTTGGTCTTGATATTGCGCTAACGTTTGTTCGATATCGAAGACCACGATTTGAGGGGCGGTGTTGAGCTTGACGGCCATCAGCGTGAACATCATCAACACTATGGCAAACAGGGCACCGACAAGACGTGTGTGACGGATGGATTTCATTTGGCCTCCTTACCATAGATGAGGGTGTTGAAGATCTCAATTTCTGGTCCGTAAAAATGCTCTGCGGTTTGATTGACCGCATTCATGAGTGGGACGCCTTGGTTCATCAAGGTTTCACAGTACTCAAACTCATGCGGCTCTGTCGAAAGGCACGCACGAGTAAAAGGATCGGCAAACAAGCGATGAAAGGTCGTTACATCACCGGTTTTTAGCATGACAGAGCTGTAACCGGCGATGGAGGACTTTTCAAAACTCTTGATGACAAATTGCTCATAGGGTGAAAAGTGTGAAGGATTGTCTTTGATGAATTTCGCCAATCCACTGCCTTGACGCAGAGTGATGTGAATGTCGGAGTTATTGAACGCAGCGAGCGCTTCAGGTGTGCTGTAAAAATCCTCAATCCCTTGCGTCACGGTGCAAAACGAACCCCCAAATTTTCGGGCGGTGCGATAACCGGTATTGATGAATTCTTGTGCCTGTGCATTAGAGCCAGCCATCAGAGACCACGCCTCTTCAATGATGCACATCTTCGGCGTTGAACGAGAGCCTGAAAGGTACATCTGCTGAGTGATGCTCGACATCAGCGCAAAAATCATCGGTCGCATGATGTCCGAGGGAAATCCGTCGAGTTCAATGGTGGTAAAGTGGACATTGGGATCCAGCATGGACGGTTTATTGAAGGTGTCACCGTAGATCCCCTCTGAGCGGTATTTATTCAGTTGCATGGCGATATCAGAAAGGCGGCGATCACCGCCTTGTTTTTCGGCCGCCGCAAACAGCGCTTCTTGCACATGGTCAACCAACGTCTCGCTTTTGTGTGCCTGCCAAGCCGCAATGATGCAATCACCGAGGACCGATTTTTCAAAATCTCCCATTTCGTGTGTGGGGCAGGCCATGGTCGCAAAGAGTCCGGTGATGGTGTGCAGCGTTTCCTTGAGAGGGTTGACCTGTTCGCCTTTTTCATCGGTATAGTCATCCCCCATGGCAATGCGTTCCAGGTGAGTGAATGGATTGAGGTAAATCTTCTCAGCTGTCATGTAGCGGCCGCCAAGCATCAAGGTGAGCTTTTTAAAGCTCTTTCCTTTATCTAACGCCCAGATTTTACCGTTCATGGCAAAGAGGGTTTCGGCGAGCTTTTGCACAAAGAAGGATTTTCCTGCCCCGGAGCCTCCGGTCAGGGCGATGTTGTAGTTATCTGAGCCACAATTAAACGGATTAAACCAAAAGGCTTGTTGGCGCATGGTGGGAAGCATCATGCCGCCACTGAAATTCTTTACGTCCATCACAAGAGGCAAGAGGTTGGCCACATTGCCGGTTTTTACGGTTTGAATGCGTCCAGCACGGTCGCAATCGGCCCAAAACCCATCGGTCATCATGAACGGTAAGGTCGTCATGAGCGCTTGGCTTTGCAGCATCGAGGCGGTTTGTAAATCAATCCCGCCAGAGCGAAAGGCGTTAATGGCAGTAGTGCGATGCAGTCGCTCGGATTTTTTGTTGGTAAATAACGTCAGCGTCAGGTGCATGTATGCCATGCTGTTGATGCCATCCGACATTTCATCTCGAATTTGCTCGCGTTCGCTCTGCTCTTTCTTCGCTTGAGGGAAGAAAAATGCCATCGGGGACTTGAGTGTTTTTTCCAGCTCTCCAATGCGTCCGCCATTTTTGGTCGCAAAACTGCCCGATTCTTGATGGCGAAAATTGAGGGTCATGAGGTGTGGACATTGCACATTTTTGGCCACGCTCTTTAAGGACGCAAAACAATCGGGCAAGGCGTAAAGGCGGAAAGTTCGAGGTGTACTGCGTAAACCCAATGAAATGATCCGCGAGGTCACCGTTTGATGTTGGCGGTTACTAAAGCGAACGTCGGTGTAATGTCGGCGAGTTAAAAACTCGGTATCAGGAGAGAGGACTTGTTTGTAGATCAACGCTTCTGGTGCGTAGTCAGATCCGCGAGGGGCGGTTTGTGTGGGGTCAAAATTGAGAATGCCTTCGACGTAGTTGATTAAGCCTTCGGGGGTAAGCGGCGTGAGCTCCAGTCCAATTTGGGATAAAGTCGTGGTGAGCGCCTCTTTGCAATCCAACACACTATCAACATCGTCCGTACTGGAGACAAACAACCACGCGCTGTAATCTTTGATGTCAAAGTAATGCTTCTGACGATGAAAAAAGCCGTGGTGAGCCGCAAAGTTGGCGTAATCGGCTTCTTGTTTTGCTAATTCACTGCAAATACCCGCACGAGCGGATTTCAAGGCGGTATTTTGCTCAATCAAATGACTCACGTGGTTGTGGCCCATCATGGAAAAATGGTAATCCCATTTATGGCCAGGCGGTAAATCCATGATGAGACGGTTAAATGCCTCCACCATGTCGTCATTCGCCCCCGTTAAGACGCTCAATTTGAATCCAAATCCTACGCCCTTTTTGTTATGAAAGAGGCTGTGCTGCGCATCAAAAGTGCGGTAAGGCAGTTCAGAATGAAGGTGGTTATATTCACGTTTGGCTTCTTGATAAAAACCCTTTAAATCTTTTGAGACGCCCATGGCGTTAATCCTTCTTGATAGCCTGAACAGGGCGACCTGTCCAGGTAGACTCGTCTAACACAATGTAAATATCCATTGTGTCGAGGTAAGTGGTGGTGTCATCCGAAGTAAAGGGAAAAATCACCACCTTCCTAACCGTGTCTTGGGTTCGAATAGGATGGCCTTCACGGGTGCGTCTTGGCAGTAAGGCAAAAGGGTGGGAAGCCAGGACGTTAGCCTCGGCGACTTGTTGTGTTGTTGGGTGTGTCGAGATGTTGCGAATGTCATCCATGCTGGCGCAGCCGGGTATACCGCCGATTTTTTGGCAACTAAATTCATCTTGAAAGCCCGCAGAGCAACCTGCTAGTAGGCTAATAAGCAGCGCTGTGAAAAGTTTGATAGTCATAAAAGCCGACCTTAATTTAATTGTTGGTTAACTTCTGCCGCGAGAGGGTTGAGTGTGATGGTTTCTAAAAGGGTGTCTGGTTTTGCTTGCTCTTGCTCTTTTGTCTGATGATCAACATAGCGTTTGATCGCTTCCTCATCATCCAGAGGGAACCCTTTCGTAAAGACGATATTCACGATGCCCCCTGGATTGATTTCGATGAAGGGGTGATATAACTCGGCTAAGGCAATGTAGTAATCCGAAAGCTTACTCCCCACGTCCGAGGTGGCATTGCCCAATAAACTTAATCCCACATCCTTGCTGTTGAGGCTCGACGTTGAGCCAAGCGCTGAGGTTGAGGTGGTGCTGGCCAAGCCCGCCCCGGTCTCACCCAGTCCTGTTAAGATGCCTGAGATCCCCGCCATTTGGACGATTTTGCCGTTACGTAAAATCGAGGTGCCACGGATGCCATTGCGCCCAAAGTTAAAGACGGTGCCTTGAACGGGGATATCTAAAATTCGACCGTCCCGAATGCAGCTGAGGGTGTGAGTGCGCGCCACGCCGCGATTGGAAGAAAGGTCACCGTACACGCTCCCAATGATGGTGCAGTCTTTGAGGTGGCTCTTTTCTCCATTGGGCAACACGCCTTCATGCACGGTTTGAAACACGATGGGGGCGGTATCACTTTGGCCGAACGCCCCGGCATTGGCATCGGCGCCACCGGTGATTTTGGCGGTCACAAAGGTGCCCGACGGGACGTAATTGTCGACGGTTCGTTGGTACGCTGACTCTGAGGAGGCTGTCCAAAAAAAATCAAACGAGTCAAACGCTTGCCCTTGGTCATCAAACGAGGCCTTATCGGCTTTGCTGTATTGAAAGCTCTCTTTTTGCAGATCATTGGTGGCGTAAGAGGGTAAAGGTTTGGGAGGAAGTGGGCGCGAGCCAAACGGCGCAGGCTCTCCCATGACGGTGAGGTGACCGGCTTCCTTTGAGGATAGCGATTGGGTTGATGGCAAGGCGATGGTGCGCTGCGCTTCTTGATGTTGGCGTAATTCCTCGCGTAAGATCTCGTTCTCTTTCTTCATTTGCGAAATCGTATTTTCGTTGCTCGTCATCAAACGATCGACGTCTCGATTGAGGTTTTCCATCTTTTCTTTGACGTCTTCAATGTCTTGACCTTGTAAGGTCAAGGCTGAGCGGTTGTCTTTGTCGGTAAAATCATCAGTAATGATTTCCCCAAAATTGGGGGCTGACTCAACGACTTCTTTCGCAGTATCTAGCGAGGTTCGAGGTTGTTTAAAGGCTTTAAACGCAAAAAAAACTGCGACTAAGAGCGCAACGGCTAACAGGCTGAGTATTTGGTTACGCTGCTTACTTTGGTCATTGGCGAGCACTCCATCCTCTAAGTCTGACTCTCTAAAAAGCCACTGTTTCAATCGTTTCATTCGCGACCTCCTGTGATGATGTACAGATGTGTAGATTCACCTGGGGGTAAGGTATAACGGTCAAGTGAGGCGCTCCGACTGGCGTAACTGTAAAATTGCGCTTCGGTCAGAGTGACGGTGTCATTGGATTGGTTTTTAACTTGATAAATAAGCCCTGAGAAGGGGCGGCCTACAAAAAGGGTCTGCGGAATAATGGCCAGTGGCGACGTGTCTTTGGGGAGGGTTTCGGGGTCAATCGGATGGACACGAAACCCTGGGATAGGCGTCTTTGAACGCTGCCAATGTATCATTTGTTTGGTGAGTTGCCCCAAGGCCAAAGGGTATTCGAGATCTTTTTCAAAGACACTTTTCTCTGCAGTAGAGCGAAGCGGAATAAACTCATTCACCACCGCAGGGACGGCTTTAGGGTTGATAAAAAGCGAGAAATTTTGACCTTTCTCTGTGGTGACGTGCGCGGTAAAAGGCAAGGCGATGTTGAGTTTGACGGTAATAGAGCCCGATTGGTCTCGTTGATTGGCTTTAGCGAGACAAAACCCTCTAGGGCAATGAAGGTTTAATATCTTGTCGTCTTTCACTACTAAACGGTTGGTGTTGACCGAGGATAAGGGCAACACAATGGTATCATTTTGCTCAAAATAGTAGGTCTTTGCGTCAATCGTATGGGCGTGGCTCATGATGGGTAACAACAAACCAAAAAAAGCATAAATCAAGCGTATTTTCATAACGGTATCTCTTGGGCGATGGTGTGAAGTTCAATCAAGCCACTTGAGTAATCGGCTTGGAGTAGATACGTCACGGGCTCAGGGTCAAGTGTGCGCCCCGCGATGGTTTTGTTGAGCGTGCCTTTGACCCGTATTTTCATTTCATTCAGGTTGATAGACAGCGTGTCAACTTCAAAAAAACTGGTGACGTCGTTCTCGATGATAAATTCGGCTTCTCGCATCAACTTGTCTTGTAAGCCACTCCAGTATTTAGGCGGCACGTAGGTAATGAGTAAGTTGAATTGACGTTTAACGTTAGAGGGCGTGACATTAAATTTTAGGTGTATCCACCAATCGGCCATCATAGAAAGATACGCTTCATCAACCGCATCGCTTGAGATCGTAAACGCTCGGTCGATATGAGGTGGCACGAAGGTGCGCTTTTCCGCTTGGTTTTGGCTTAATAAAGCAAAACTCAACCCAGCGGTTCCTAAGGCGGTGATCAACACCACCGCGGTGAGGACGTAATTGATAAAGCGAGCCGCTTTAAGCGCCTCGCCGTTATGTTCATTGAGCATCAGTAAATCCAATATTTTTTTGTGGCGGGGGGCGTGCGTTTAAAAATGGTTTTATTCGCTGTGTCATCCCCATACCAGTGGATGAAGTGAATGATGAATTTGGGGCCGTGTCGGACTTTTAAGCTGCGAATGGTGAGGAAAAAGCCGATACACACGGCGACCGCGACCAACCGATTGATGTTGAACAACATCAAAAACAACAAGATAGAAGGGAGTATTTCATCGATTGGAAATCCGACTATTTTGACGTCGGTTTGTAAGTAGTTTGGAAAAGCGAAGAGGGTTTGTTTGTCTTGATGATCCATAGTGAAATAGGGCGAATAGTTTCGCGCTCTCCTTATGTGGTTTATAAGCCTACAAACCCTTTACCAACTTCCCAGAACACCACGCCAACGAAAAAGCCGATGATGCCACCCACCCAGTTCTTTTGCATGATGCCCACGATAATGCCGCCAATCAGGCCTGCCACCAGAATGTAGAACTCGCCAGAAGACCCCGTCCCTACCGTGTTGGTCACGGTATCTTTACCACTGGCAAAAAGGTCATCGGCGTAAGCGGGTGACGCACAGGCAAAGTAGACGGCCAGTAGCGTACAAAAGTGACGCCAATACGTAAGAGGAAGGTTGAAGCGTGAGGTTTTATCTTTCATGTGGTTACCTTTAAATGTAAATAAAAGAGGCACGACATCGCACCGCTTTTATCAAAAGGGGTGTCGTGCATCTGGTGGGTTGAAAAATGGACGTTGTTAGTTCCCCATATTTTGGGGAATGCTTTGGGCCGCATGAGTGAAGGTGTTGCCGTTGAGCCCCATGGTTCTTCTCGATTACATTAAAGGCAACAAGGAAGCGTTTACAGACTTCAAACCGCGATTGCGACAGACGTGTTGTTTCCAATTTTGAGGGGTCATGATCGTGTTCTTGAGTTTACGATAATGTTTTTTGCGAGCATTTTTTGATGGTGGTGGTGTGAGTTGACGGACTGATTGGGTGTGTTTTTGAACCGAAACGAAATGAACGCCCTTCCAATAGAAAGGAAAGGGGAGGCGGTCAGTAAAAGGCAACAAAGCAGCAAATGCCATGTATTCACGCCCGACCGAGCCCAGTTCTTTGAAGCTGACAAAATCCCCTTGTTTAACAAAGCGGTCCAATAAATTCCCCGCCTCATTTTTACGACAATATCCGTATACAATTTGCATTATTCAAACTCCTTTTAAGGACATTGTTTTGCTCTTTTAAAAGAACAAAACAATGGGCTCTCTCTCAAGAGCCGTGCTACAAACTGGCTTGTGCATTCTTGTAGTAGAATGCGCACACCCATAGGATGTGGTGTCTGGTATTCCCAAGTAACTCTGTTGAACCACTCAACCAGCGTGCTTAATTGAGTAGAAAAACAGCCTTGGACGTCGCCCCAGGTAAGGCTCCTGAACTTTTTAGGCATATTACGCAGGCCTGCGCCCATCTGCGGCGCTTTTTGCAATAGTGAAGGCAGCCACTCTTACGGTGATGCGGGTGTTGGTATGCAGATGGAATAAAAAGCCGACGAATGTGTTTTTCGACTTTGATCTCAAAGACTGCGATATCAACGTAGTCAGTATGAATCAACATCAATGGGGATGACAATGTTTGAAAGCATCAGCAACGCACAAGGGACTTGGTTTTCGACCTATCGTGAAAGAACGGGCCAAAAGGGTTTTCTGACGTACATGTTCTGATGTGTAAGGCGGGAATGGTTCGTTATCCCACAAGGGGACCTTGGTGGACCACTTTAAGTAAGTGATGCCACAAATGAGCAAAGAGTGTGGTTATCTTCTTTACTCCCGACGTGTTCGTTTTATGGACTCAAATAGGCTAAACCACGAGTATTAGTAAGAGCATCTTTTCGTTGTTGACTAAGGTAAGCTCCGTGATGTTTTTAGCTGAGCGCCTCACTAACCCGCTCGTGAGTATAACCATAATCTAAAGCCCAGCGATGGAGATCTTCAATCGACATAGGTTTAGCGTAATAGTAACCTTGATGTTGAAAGACGCCTCTTAATAAAAGCCCGTTAGCTTCAAGCTTATTTTCAACCCCTTCCGCTACTAGATTCATTTCTAACTGCTTAGCCATTTTAATATACCCATCGAGAACAGCGGATTTTCCTTCATCAATGGAGCGTGTAAACATTTTGTCTATTTTGATAGTGTCAATATCGAAATAATGCAAATAGGAGTTTCCGCCATAACCGGTACCTGCATCATCAAGGCTTATTTTAAGTCCTAATGTTTTGAGTAAGGCGAGGCGCTGACTGGCAAACGCCAAATTTTCAATCGGTTGGCGTTCTGTCAATTCAAGCGTCAGTTTTGAGTAGTCGTGCTGAAACCGCTTTAAATAGTGGTAAAAATCGTCATTTTGTAGGTGCAGAGGAGTGATGTTGACACTGCAATAAAACTCAGCGTTTTGACTCATCAAAGACGATAAGTCGCGGTAAATGGTTGTAATGAGATTTTCTGTTGTTGGAATGATATCCCCACTTTGCTCTAGATAATGGATGAACTTGCTTGGTTCTATGACGCGGCCATCAGAGGGAAGCCATCGGAGTAAAGCTTCGACACCGAGCATTTTACCTGTTTGTGCGTCTACAATGGGTTGATAATAGGGGAAAAACTGGGCGTCTCGAACCGCTTTTTGAAGAGCAATTTCTTTTTTTGCGTGCCAATAGGAAACACATAACCAAAGAATGGTGAGTGAAATCATAAAGAGTAAAGTGGTGACCGGCCACAAGTTTTGCTTAAACTTCGAAAGCACTCGTGAGGCAGAGACGGAGGATTCAAAGGTAAGAGGAAGATAGTTTGAAGCAACTGAGTTCGAGTACAGGCGATCAGCATTGGGCAAACTGCCTATTTCAAGGATAGTGTAATTTTCTTTTGGTAAAGATAAACGAATAGAGCGTTGATGGTCTAAATCATTTTCAAGAAAAAGGTATTCCGTGCGTAATGGAAAGAGGAAGCCATATTGTCCATTCGAACCGTATAAATAGGGGGGATGTTTTGGGGTTGTGGAGAGAGAATAAATCGCTAAACGCCACATTTCCCCTTTTAATTGTGTACTGAGTAAGTTCTTAAAATTACGTTGTTCAAATTGCTCAACGCCGAAAGGAGAGCAATAGGTATAAGGTTTCTGCTTATCAAGATTAACGATGGGTATCGACATAAGTAGATGCGACACATAAAGCTTCTCTAACTGCTCTATAGTGTCAGTGGAGCATTCACCGCTAGCGACGCTGGCTTCAGAAAGAATGGGTTTTTCAAGCCCATATTTAATCGCAACAGAAACGATTTGATCGAGGTAGTCGACGTCATGCTTAATTTCATTATGAACTTGATAAAGACTGGTTGCTAATGAAGCCAATAAGCTAAACAACAGGGCCAATAACATAACACCAGTCTTATAGACCCATTGAGGGTGGGGACTGAATAAGCGGTCTAACCAAGGGTGTCTGGAGCGCATACTTAACTCTTTATAATTATAAATCCAACGAATTGTGTTGAGCTGTGAAATGTTATTATGCGGTTTAATTAACGTTAATTTCTATAAAACCTTTTAATCTGAAAGGGTAAGATCATAAAAGTGGAAAGCCGATCACTCTTTGTTAGGAAGTTTCAATTTTTAGGTTCTAAATCAAGCCTTAAAGAAAACACTGACCGTAATCTTGGGCCGCATTAAACATATGGCTTAAATGTAAGGCTTTCTTTGTTAAAGGGTCATATTTATGACAAGCAAAACAGCCCCTATCTTCTTTAGGATGCACTAAAGCAAACCATTGAGGGTTTTGGACATAGGTCTCCATTGTACTGTTTGATAATAACTTCGAACCCCCTATTTCATTTTTCCAAGAGGGAGGCACCTCTCCTTTATTTAAATCACTCTCGTTTGAGACTGTCCAAGATGTGCCCACAAGGAAGTAGTTAGACCAAACAGATTTACGTGATTGGTAATAATCTGACATTGCCTCGTTAAGCGCTTTTATATCTTTAGTTACTTCAGTTTTCGTTAAAACACCAACCCCATAGGGTGTTTCTCTACAGACTTGAGTAGGTTTACCAGGGAAGTAAGTATTCACTTTCTGAAAGGACATTGGGTTGAAAAATGTCCATTTACCTGATTTTTCAAAATTTGATAGGTTAGGAACATCAGCACAATCAGGAGCGTTTTCCTTGTGTTCAAATGTGGTCCAAATGAATTCAGGATGATTCCTTGTTTTTCGCACTACATGAATCCCGACCAAGCCCATTAGAACATTACTCCTTACTGCCCCGTCGATCTCAACATCTCTATGAATAGTGAAAAATTTTTCAGGGTTGTCGTTATTAGATATTAATTTCCATGAGGTTTTTACTTCAGTGGAGCCTGGGGATATTTCAAACGGTGTTTTCCCACTGTCAATATCGGCGACACATTGGCTATTGTTTAATCCGTGTTTGACGATGTCATTGTAGAATTTTTTATTGACACTTTGTTGATAGAAGACCGGATTGCCTTCTTGATCGTTCAATGGGAAATTAGAGCCGGCTTGAAGGATCTCACTTTGTACTAATCCTTGATCACCTTTATTGTCCCAACTATCGGGTATCTCTTTAAATATTCTGTCTTTCGGCATCATATTCAAGAATAAATCCGGTGTCTTGTCACTGGTATAATAAGCAAAAGATTGCCATGCAAACTGCATAAAACTGCAATTAATATCGGATTTACTCGTTTCTGTAGGCTCTTGAGGTAAGGAAGGGTAATCAATCCAAGAGGAGTTGCCAGTACAGTCAGGGGCTTCTAACTCTAACGATTTTTTATCTCTAATCTTATTTTCGTAAGAGTCATTTGATTGAAAAGCTTCCCCTATAATTTCTGTAGAATAACAATGTATTGGTGAGAGGAAAAATGAGGAAACTATTATTTTCTTTAAACAATTCATGATAACTCTTATCATTCGTATTTGTATGGGTGGCTAAAATTACAATAGTTACAAATAAAATGAATCTAAATTAGTTAATAATTTAGTGTGACTCTGGAACTGCGTGTGTGCTCTGGAGTTGTTTTTGTCTCGATTCTGTCTACGTTCATAGGTGAGGCAAACTGATTATAAGAACCGCGCTCTATACAATATGCAACGTTATTAAACGTTTGACACCGATCTTCCACATCGTTAATCTGTAACGGCACTGGCAAAATCCAGTGTCGGGATTAGTCCCCCGCAATATACACCCAAGGCGCATAGACGCTAGCTTTTGCTGGTTTTTTATGTGCAGCTTCAGCACACCTGAACATAGTCGTTTTACTTATAAAACGTACTATCAGCATTATGGTGGGCTGGGCGAGGCAGCTTCGGCTGGCCGTAACCTTGGGAGCGGTAGGACTAACCTTGTTCAGCTCACCACCCGAAGATTAGTCCCTTTGTGTGGTGATTTAAAGATCATCCCCAAGGAGGCAACCATGCCAAATTTAACAATCTTTTCAAAAGATATCCGCGTGCTAGATGACTTGTACTCATTAAATGATCTACATAAAGTGAGTGGTGGGCATCAAAATCATAAGCCTGTTCATTTTCTTAAGAACAAGCAAACTCAAGACATAATTGAAGAAATTGAGCAAAGTAAGAATTCTTACTTTGACCAAAATACTAATTCTCACTTTGCTGTAAAAACTAAACGTGGCGGCAACAGTGCAGGGACGTGGGTATGCAAAGAATTGGTCTACTCATACGCAATGTGGATTAGTCCAAAGTTCCATCTTAATGTCATTCGTGCTTTTGACAGTATGACAACAAACCAAGATCCAGCATTTCCTATTCCAACCGTTCCACAAGACCTCTCCTTAAACGACTTAATCTTTGAACTGGCCAAGGCGAAAAACGTAACAACGCAAATTGTACATGTGCACTACAATTCTGTATTCAATACTAATGCTTGGTCACAAGAGCATGGCTTTGAACATGCATTGGCAAAAAGAGTACTTAAACAAGACTTAGAAAATGAATTGCGTAGTCAAACCCCAGAACTGCAGTTACTTAAGCAGCAAGCGCGAGAACACGACCTAGCATTAGTGGATGAAAGTGAATACCAAAGCTTTCAAGGCCGAATGCAAATGCAGCAAAAGCAAATCGAGAAGTTGGTAGATGATGTAATGGCGTTAAGTCGAAATCATAGTGCGCTAACAAGACATATTTTGTGATAAGTATTACTAATATTTAGTAACTCAATGGGAGAGTGATGAGTTACTTGAAATCTACTATAAATAACGCATAGAGACTGTAATTCTTATGGTTGGTTAGAAGCGGCATTAAAGCAATCGTTAATGTATAACTTTAACCAATCAACTAAATAGTATGGGCAATCAAAGTTATCTGATGTCGATACGTGCGTATATTTACTGAAAGCCACTAAATCGAACATAGACAAAAGGTTCATCGCGGATTAGCGGGAACCTTATTTTTTAGGTTTCTGGTTTTTATCTGATAGCTCAAAATATGTCGCCATTTTGTCGCCATTGTCAATTTTGATTTTTTTTAAGCTTTTGTTTTTAAATGACTTAATTCGCCATTGTATATAATGGCTTCTTTGATTCAATCTGGCCTAGATCTAACACCAATTATTACTCACCACT